>JAKBGA010000001.1:0-73219 GCA_021833245.1 bacterium
AGACTCCAGGCTGGAATGGTAGGACGATATCTTAAAAACTTTCCCATTGATCTAATTATTTCCAGCACCTATCCACGAGCTGAAGAAACCGCTGCGATCGTCAACACATATCTTAAGGTACCCATTATATCCTCATCTCTTCTTACTGAGCGCCGTAATCCGAGTGAAATTATCGGAAAGTCGACCAAAGACCCCGAGGTTATACATATTGTCGATCAAATGGACCTTGCGTACCATGCCGATAACTATCGCATTTCTGATGAAGAAAATTTTATCGATCTAAAGGCGCGTGCTGCGCTGTGCGTCAAGTTTCTCATACGGCAAAGAGCACGCGAAGTTGTGGTCATTACACATCACCTCTTTCTCAAAATGTTCATTGCGTATGTTCTCTACCGTGAAAAATTGCACGCTGCTGACTTCGTCAAACTCACATTCTTTAACACTTCAGATAATGCGGGTATTACTGTGTGTGAGTTCCATCCATGGAAATTTTTCTCAAAAACACAGGGTTGGGAGGTCGTAAGTTTCAACGAGCAACCCGAGGTATGAAAAACGACGTCCGCTTAATATGCGGACGTCGTTTTTCATGCCTTGCTTAATAGCCCATCCCATCCATACTTCCCATACCTCCTCCATTATTTTGTTGAGTTTTGGGCTCGGGAATATCAGCAATCGCTGCTTCAGTGGTAAGAAGAATCGCTGCCGCAGATATCGCATTTTCAAGCGCCATACGTGGCATCTTTACTGGGTCAACGATACCTCTAGCGAGCAAATCATCAACTATCTCATCCGCAACCGCGTCATAGCCAGTATTCGCTTTACCGGATTGTACTTGAGAAACAATAATAGCCACATCATCTTTCCCAGCATTAATCGCTATTTGTGCAAGCGGAGTCTCAAGTGCTCGTGCGACGATATTGAAACCAGTTCGCTCATCTGCGTTCATTTTCTCCTCATGTGCAGCAAGTTTTTTCGCAACCTTCGCAAGTGCCGTGCCACCACCAGCGACGATGCCTTCTTCAATGGAAGCCTTTGTTGCCTTTACCGCGTCATCAATTTTGTCCTTAAGATATTTCATCTCGGTCTCAGTCGCTGCACCGACAGAAATGACCGCAACACCACCTGAAAGCTTGGCAATACGCTCCTCAAGTTTCTCCTTATCGAATTTAGATTCGGTAAGATCCATCTGTGCCTTGAGTTGTCCAGTTCGTGTCGCAATATCCGTCTTTTTACCCTTACCGCCAACAATGGTCGTCGTGTCTTTGGTGGCAACCACACGTGCGGCCTTACCAAGCATCGAGAGTGTTGCGTTATCGAATTTAATACCAATCTCATCTGAAATAACCTGACCGCCAACTACTGTCGCAATATCGGCAAGCATATCTTTCTTACGATCGCCGTAACCGGGCGCCTTTACTGCGAGCACGTTGAAGGTTCCACGCAATTTGTTCACAATAAAGGTTGAGAGCGCATCGCCATCGACATCATCCGCGATAATGACGAGATCCTTTTTACCGGACTGTACGACCTTTTCAAGGAGTGGCAATATTTCTTGTACGTTACTGATCTTTTTATCAGTCAATAGTATGAGTGCGTCTTTCATTTCAGCCTCCATGCGTTCTGGATTCGTGACCATATATGCAGAAACATAACCCTTGTCGATCTGTAGCCCTTCGACAATGTCATAAGAAAGTTCCATTCCTTGACTTTCTTCAACCGTTACGACGCCAGAAGAGCCAACCTTTTCCACTGCCTCTGCAATGATGCTTCCCAAAACTTCGGATTCTGCTGATATAGAAGCAACCTGTTTCACCTCTGTCTTGCTACTTACACGTTTCGCCATTTTTTTAAGTTCTGCGAGTGCCACAACCCTTGCTTTTTCCATTCCGCTTCGGATCATCATTGCGCTCGCGCCTCTCATCATGTACTGAAGACCCTCCTCAACAAGTGCTTCAAGAAGCACAACTGATGTCGTGGTGCCGTCACCGGCAGTATCATTGGTTTTAGTTGCTACTTCTTTAACGATTTCCGCGCCCATATTCTCAAAACGGTCTTTCAGTGAAATCTCTTTTGCGATAGAGACACCGTCATTTGTGATACGTGGACCGCCATAGGATTTCTCAATGACGACATTACGCCCCTTTGGGCCAAGGGTCACTTTCACCGTACGTGCAGCATGCGCGATGCCTCTTGCAATACTCTTACGCGCATCTTCAGAAAAAAGAATTTGTTTCGCCATAATGATGTAAAATATTATTAATTCACAATACCGAGAATGCTGGATTCTGAGAGAATATAGAATTCTTTCCCTTCAATTTTTACTTCGTCGTAGCCATACTTACTAAAGAGTACTGTATCACCTACCTTCACTTGCATCGGCAGGTGTTTCCCGTCCTCATACTTGCCGGGACCGACCGCGACGATCGTGCCCTGCATTGGCTTTTCCTTATCTACCGTCTCGGGAATGATGATGCCCGATGGAAGCTTCTTTTCGCCACCTTTATCAGCGGGTTGTACTACAATACGATCACTGAGCGGCGTCAGTGGAAATTTTTTTGTCATGTCGTTTATAAATAACAAATAATCGCGCCCGGCACGTGTACCCCAAGTATAGAGAGGTTTTTCTTGCCTTGCAAGCAAGGCTCCTTATTGCATACAGAGAAGACGTCAGATGCATGAGTAAAACTCATTCAGATGAGGCGTCCTTGCACCTATTCGCTGCCCTATGCTATTCTGGAAGCACAGATGGAGGCACTCGTATCGGCATTGCCGTACGCGGAAATTACCCTCTCAATACTCCTCATCGTTGGTGTCGTGCTTCAGCAGCGCGGTGCAACTCTCGGTGGAGCTTTCGGAGGCGACAATTTCGCATCGACATTTTACAAGCGCAGAGGCGCTGAAAAGTTTCTATTCAATGCAACGATCGTTATCGCGACACTTCTTATACTCGCAGCGATGGCAAACTTCCTTCTCGGAGGATCATGAGCAACGGGACATGGAAAAAATTGACACGCCCGCGGAATATAAGGCCGCTTGAACGTTTTGAAGCGCACATCCGCGCCCTTTCCTCAGGAGATCGCTTCCTTTTTTACTTTTTTGCAGTTCTTGTCGGTGTTGCTTCTCTCTCTAGTTTTTACATGCTTGAACAGTCACTTTTGGTGCAAATACCAACTTATGGTGGGATCTTAACTGAAGGTGAGATTGGGAGCCCGCAATTTACAAATCCACTCCTTGCTATCAGCGATGCTGATCGTGATCTTTCCATACTTACGTACGCCGGACTCATGGGTCTTTCTGGTTCAGGATCGCTTATCCCAGTACTCGCGGAAAGCTACACCATTTCTGCCGACGGAAAATCCTATACGTTCACTCTACGAAAAAATGCAAAGTTTTCCGATGGCACTCCTGTTAGCGCGAACGATGTGGTATTCACCGTGCAGCAAGCACAAAATACCGCACTTAATAGCCCAGAGTACGCAGACTGGTCTGGTGTGAGTGTAACCGCCATTGACCAACGTACGGTACGTTTCACACTTACGAAGCCCTATGCACCTTTTCTTGGGCTCACGACACTTGGTATCCTTCCGTCTCGTCTTTGGCAGGATGTTTCAAGTGAGGAATTTCCTTTCTCTACCTTAGAAACGAATCCGGTGGGTGCCGGACCTTTCAAGGTCATTGGGGTTTCGCGCAATTCTTCAGGACTTATACAGAGCGTGTCACTTGCAGCGAATCCCTATTACGTGTTTGGTCGCCCATATTTAGACGGTATTCACCTCAACTTCTACCCAAACACCGACGCCCTCATCAGCGCTCTTAAAAGCGGCGCAATTCAAAGTGCATACGACATTCCATCATCGAATGAGCTTACGGCTCCATATGCTCGCGTCTTCGGCGTGTTTTGGAACCCGAATGAAAAACCAGTATACGCACATGCCGAAGTACGCAAAGCACTTTCATTAGCAATTGATCGTTCAGAAATCGTCAAGAAAGTACTTGGAGGCTACGCAACCGCGCTTATGGGACCTATACCACCCGATGGGAATGTGAAACAAGTACCAGTTCCCCAATCGACAAATCCAACAGCGGATGCGGCACAGATACTTGAGTCAGCTGGATGGGTCTACGATGGCTCCTTACGTGCCTGGAAAAACGTGGCCGACAAACAAACCCTCGACCATATCACAATACGTACTTCAAATGTTCCGGAAATGAGGAGTGTTGCGAGTAGTGTGAGGGCAGATTGGGAACGACTTGGTATTCCAGTCGATATCGAACTCTACGAACCGGGTGACCTTTCTCAAAACGTCATTCGCCCGCGTAAATATGGGGCGTTGCTTTATGGAATGGTCATTGATCGCAGTCAGGACCTTTATGCATTCTGGGACTCACAGGAACGCAATGATCCCGGTCTAAATATCGCACAGTATGCAAACAAAAATGTTGATGCCCTACTTGAGAGTGCACGAAATTCTATCGATCCGAATACTCGTGCAGCCGATTTGCAGAAAATTGAAGACACCATCGCTGCAGATTACCCGGCGGCATTTATTTATGCACCAGATTTCATCTACGCGGTGCCGACGGATTTACATGGCGTCAAACTTCCACAGATTATCACGCCTGCGGATCGTTTCGCGACAGTTGCATCTTGGTATATGGAAACTGATGAGGTATGGCCATTTTTTGCGCATTAATCCTATTTTTTCGTACGGGTTTTAACTTTATTAATTTTACAAGCCCGAATAACTAATCAATCTTTATGAATCCCGCACCCGCACCCGCACCCGCACCACGTTCAGAACCGCATACTCGCACTACGCAGCGGCGTTTTAACCGTGGAGGAAACCGCCAAGCATCAAATCACGGCAGTGGAACACGTCCTGGCGGCGCCTCACGGCGTATCCAGCGAATCCTGCGCCGACCAACTGCACTCTCACACGCGCGTCCCAATCGCACAGCCGACTATTATCCAGAACAGCCGTCAGAAAATGTTGTTCGTATCGTTCCTTTGGGTGGCGTTGAAGAAGTTGGCCGTAATATGGTAGCTATTGATGTGAACGGCGATATCATTGTCATGGATGCCGGCTTTCACTTTAAAGCTGAAGATGATGCTCCGGGTGTTGATTACACACTCCCGAACACTAAATTCCTTGAGAAAAACGCCTCGCGTGTAAAAGGCGTCATCATCACTCACGGTCACCTTGACCATATCGGCGGTATACCCTTTACGCTGCCGCGCTTCGGCAATCCGCCTATCTATACACGACGTGCGACCAGCATTATGATTCAACGTCGACAAGAAGAGTATCCAGATGTGCCCAAACCAGAAATTGTTGAGATCGAGATCAATTCCGAACTTACAATCGGCAACACACGCGTAAGGTTCTTTCCGGTCACGCACTCGATTCCCGATTCCATGGGCGTTTCAATTCGAACTCCTTACGGTAACGTTGTCGTTACCGGTGATCTTAAGCTCGACCATGTTGATGGTATTCCTTCGGAACGAGAGCAGAAAACGTGGGGCGAGGTTGGGAAAGAAAATAACCTTTTCTTTATTGCAGATTCAACCAACGCCGAGAAGGATGGCTTTTCTATTCCGGAGCAACGCGTGCTCCAAACACTTGAAGATATTATCAAAACCGTGCAGAGCCGTCTCATCATTGGAACTTTTGCTTCGCAATTTGAACGAATGATCAATATAATTCAGTTCGCCGAACGATACGGAAAAAAGATTGTCACTGAAGGCCGTTCGATAAAAAACAACATTGAGATCGCCCAAAAAGCTGGGTTGCTAACGGTCGACAAAAATACGATCATTCCCGCCCAAGAAATGGGTGATTATCCGCCAAACAAAATCGTTGTGCTTGCAACCGGCGCGCAAGGTGAAGAATTCGCTGCGCTGATGCGCATCGCGACCAAACAACACAAATACATCACATTCAACGAACGCGACACTGTTGTACTCTCGTCGTCTGTCATCCCAGGTAATGAGATCTCGGTGCAAAAACTTAAGGATAATCTTTACCGCAACAATGTTACGATCATTCATTACCGATCGAGCGATGTTCACTCGACTGGCCACGGTAATTCGGGTGAACTTGTTTGGATCAACCAACAGGTAAAAGCAAAATTCTTCATGCCAGGGTATGGGTACCGTTCAATGACCACCTGTCACGCGAAAGCGGTCGAACAAGCAGGTTTCCCTAGAGCAAACATCGTTATCCCAGATAACGGAACCGTCATTGACATCATTGACGGGAAGGAGATGTTTGTGCATAAACAGAAAGTGCCGTCGGCACCGCTTGTTGTGGACGGTTTCATGATTGGTGATATACAAGAAGTCGTTATTCGTGATCGTCAATCACTCGCGAAGGATGGTATGTTTGTCATCATCGCAAGTGTAAATCTAAAAACCGGCAAACTGCGCAAGTCACCGGATATCATCAGCCGCGGCTTCATCTATCTTCGTGAATCACAGAATCTACTGAACGAGGCACGAGTCCTTATCAAAAAGACTATTGAAGATTCTACACACAACATGAATCCTATCGATCTCGACTATGTAAAGAATAATCTGACTGATGTGATAGCTGGATTTCTCTTCACGCGAACCAACAAGGCGCCAATGGTGATCCCGGTATTAATCGGGATGTAATTAAAATCAATATCGCTATTACGTAGCTGGAATACCAATGGTCTACGTGTTTCTGAGAAATTGGAAACTAGATTACCGCTTTTGGCTCATCTCATCCAAGCCGAGTGGGTCATTCGGCTACCCTTGTCTATAGACGTGGGGTTAGTCGTATCCAATCCTAACCTACACATGGTATGCTCGTGGGCAATGCACCCACGAGTTATTCTTTCCACTGGAAATTTCTTCTTTTCGCTATGTTCATCGCTTATCGCCTACATTCCACTTTCGTATCTGGCATCCTTCATGCCACCAGCATATACAGGTCTCGTCATTGCGGGTGGTGCAATTTTCGCGCTTATCTCTTTTCCGTTCCTACCGAAACTTGTTGCAAGATACGGTGCACAAAAACTTGCACTGATATTCGCGGTTGCAGAAATGCTTGTGCTTCTTGCTCTCGCAATCGCGCCAGGCACATTCGCGATTTCCATCCTTATAGCTTTGGCCATCTCGATCCAACCGCTACTTTCTTATGAACTCGACCTACTCCTCGAAGCAACAGTCGCCGAAGAAAGTACCACAGGACGAGTACGTACAATTTTCCTCACCGCATGGAATGTCGCTTCAATTGTCGCACCGCTTTTCGTAGGTGTGCTTCTCATGAATTCCGATGCATATGGTCGCGTATTTCTCGCTGCCGCAGCCGCTCTGGTACCTTTCATTGCCCTCTTCGCAATTCGGCGTCTTCCACACGGTGCGCCTGTCGCGACCTCTACCATGCGCGATACACTTGTCTGTATCATGCATGACCGCGATCTCGCGGCGGTTACCCTAGGACATCTAATCCTTTATCTCTTTTACGTCTGGGCGCCACTGTATATTCCTATATATCTTCATAACGTACTTGGCATCCCATGGTCCAACCTCGGCTGGACATTCTCGGTCATGCTTATTCCCTACGTTCTCATTGAGTACCCTGCTGGATGGATTGCCGATCGAATCCTCGGTGATAAGGAGCTTATGATTACCGGCTTCTTGATTGCAGGTATGGCGCTCGCGTCGGTCAGCCTACTTACTTCTACCTCACCAATATTCCTCATTCTTTGTATTCTTATCAGCTCTCGCATTGGTGCCGCACTTATTGAAAGTATGAATGAGGGACACTTCTTTCGCCGCGTTACAGAACGAGACATAAATTCGGTAAATATATTTCGCGGTGTTTGGCCACTCGCCGATACTATCGGACCAATCATCGGCAGCCTCATTCTTCTGTTTGGTAATTATCAGATACTTTTCGCTGTCACGGGTGGATTTGTTGGCATCACGGGCGTAGTCGTAACCTTATTAATAAAAGATTTTAATCCGCCAATGCGTAGCATCCGTCAACTTTCTTCACGAGTCCTTCTGTCAGAAGGGCCCTAAGTGCTGTGCGCAGTTGCGCACGACGTGAAACTTTGAGCAATCCCATAAGACGTGCGTGCGAAGCGACTCCCTGGACCAGTTCACGCAAGAGAACACCTCTTGCTTCGCGGAGAGATCCGAAAAATTTCGACTGCTTTACATATTTCTCACTCCGCGCGTTAAGCGATATACCGGAACGTTTCAAGTACGCGCCATAATCCATAAGCGCACTGTGCCACTCGCGTGATCTTCCTTTGGGAAGCACTTTTTTCAGTACCTCGGACACCTCGATGTCTTTGACGTCTGAACGTTTTGAAAAAAAGTGATGGAAAATAACGGTGCGAATATTCGTTTCGATAACCACAACATCCTTGTTATAAGCAAACGCCGCAACGGCGCGAGCAGTGTACGGCCCGACACCGGGAAGTGATTCTAGTTCGATGGTACTCTTAGGGAGTCTCCCGTTGTACCGTGTGAGAATATCCCTCGCTGCTGCTTGCAGCATCTTCGCCCGGCGATTGTAGCCGAGTCCTTGCCACATCCTCAGGACTTCAGACAGTGGCGCGTCAGCAAGCTCGCGTGGCGTAGGAAATTTCTGTATAAATTTTATATAGAATGACATAACCCGTTCGACTTGCGTCTGTTGTAGCATCACTTCCGAAATGAGTATGCGATACGGATCACGAGTGCGCCGCCACGGTAGACCATGTCGTCCATATTCTCGATAATAACGCCACACCAGTGGTCTAAATTTTGCGATTGTTATGTCATTAGCCATAAACAGAAAACTATCTCGACTTCGGCCAACGAAGCGCGGCAGGCGGCCAAAGTTTAGTGAGTGGGTGCACCTTGCAGTTGTGTGGACGAGCTGGACAGATATAGCGACCGTACAGGACAAGACCGTTATTTACATATTTCCAATCCTTCTTCGGGATAAGCGCTTCTAGATCTTTCGAAATTTTTGTTGGATCATTTGCACTAGTGAGATCAAAGCGTTTGGCGAAACGTTTGACGTGTGTATCAGTCGCGATGCCATCCCAAGTATCGTAGAGTTCGCCGAGAATGACGTGCGCTGTCTTATACCCCACGCCTGGTAATTGCATAAGATCAGTTTCTGTGCGTGGCACAACTCCACCGTATTGTGTTTCTATTACCTTTGCCGCACCGATAATCGCCCTTGCCTTATTGCGAAAAAATGGAATTGAGGAAATCTCTTTTGTAAAAATCATTGGATTTGCTTTCAAAAAATCATTAAGTAATGTGTACTTTTTAAAGAGCGTTGCCGTAAGTTTATTTACTGCTTTATCAGTACATTGTGCCGAAAGAATAACTGCAACGACGAACTGGAATGGCGTCATATATGTGAGTTCACTTTTAGGTGCCTGGTATGTTCTTTTTAAATAAGCAACGATTTTCTTTGCTCGAATTGCACGGCCAACGCGACTCATGATATTTGTGATACCTCTTTGTGGGGGAAGGCGAAGTAGAAAAATATTTGCAAAAGCGTACCTGCTGAAAAAGCAGTAAGAATGAACGCCGCAAGAAGCCCAATCACTGGCACAAGCGCAATGAGTGAAAGTATGAACATACCGAGCATGCCATCCTGCCAAAGTATCGTTTCTCGTCGCATGTAACGACGCGCGAAAGCGCCACCGAGTAGAATTCCAGCATACAAAAATGCGAGGAACACAAGAAATATATATGCAATGAACAGCAGCAAAGCTAGACCAATACCCACAAATGTCAAAGTAAGCATTATGCATAGGATCGGTGTGACGGCAAATACCGCAAAACCAAGAAGTGTGGCTAGTAACATGTCACGTAATCGACCCGTATATACACGATCGACCACCATTTCCGCAAGCTTCGGGAAAAGACCTGCAAGGAGACCGGCGAGGAGAAGCGCTCCGAGAATGCGTGCGAAAACGAAAAATCCTACACTCACTAACGCAAGAATTCGTGATGTACCAACATCAGGAAGATACGAAGCGTTCGTGTATTTGATACCACCAGCTATCATTACGGATTTTGGTATATTAGCCAGCTCAGGTGCTTCGTATGAGAAGGTTCCCTGTATTGTGGTACCCGCTGCAAGTGCGACACGACCACTTGCAGATACATTTACGTTACCTGAGAAATTCCCTGAAAGAAAAACGTTGTTGCCATAAATAATGACTGGACCTGAGGCGCCATTTGTTAAATCAGTATTTGCAGCAACGATGAATACACTTCCGCTCGCACGGCCCGCATCATGTACCGCATAACCAAAGGCAACAATATCGCCCTGGACTGGCTTATCGATGGTGATACTTCCTCCGGCAGCTCTAAAACTACCGCCTACGGGAGCACGTGAGTATATCGAGCCACCAATAAGAAGATCATCACCCGTGACTGATGCCGCGGTGGTAATAGAGCCACCCGCAGCTGAGAAATCTCCGGTAACTGGTGCGACGAGTACTACAGAAGCACCAGCGACATATGCATTCCCTGGTGACGGAGTCGTCGTAAGGAGTGACTGTCCAATTGAAAAAGTTGCGGGCGGATGCGCCGCAAGTACACTCATCGGAAAAGTGAGAAATATGAGTGCAGCGAAGAGTGTGCGGCACATGCCGATTTACTATGCCGTAGGCGGCATCGAAAAGTGTGGCGGAGACTGCTGAGACGGTGTACCTATAGTGGGTGATGCGAGGTCCCTTTGCTTCTTAAAAGGCTCAATTAAACTTGCGAGAATGAGAATAAGAATTGTGATGAAAGCTGACGCAAGACAGTATATGCAGAATGCGCGAATGAGAAATATCTGAATAAGGGTGAAATAAAGTGATGCAAAAACTCCAATAAAGGACATGACTTGAAGTATGCGTCGTAAGAGTTTGTCAAAGATGACGATCTCAAGAGCAGCGAGAACAAAAATGATGCTATAAAATAAAACTCCGAATTCAGAGAGTGGTATACCGAGGAAATGTGAATACGGGCTTGTTGCAACAACATTGCATCCATTCAAATTTTGGATATTACTACATAGAAGCGGCGTGCCATTTACTTCGTGTTGGGTAATATACATAGAGTCCACAAGCCCAAAAAAGGATAGGAGTAAGATACCTATGACACTTGCACGTTTCATCATATTATCTAGAATACACGTCTTCCACCTGTGCGCAAACAGGTTCCCCTACGGAAATCTGTTAAAATAAAGGATCCGCATGTTCCAATTTCTCTTCCACCTTATTGATGGTTCGATTAGTAGCACGGCGCTCCTTTCACTTGCTATCATCTTCTGCACCTTCATCCTGGAAGATCCGACAACAGTTGTCGTTGGGTTGCTCGCGGCTAGTCATAGTATCGGGGTTCCCATCGCTCTTTTCTCACTCTACGCAGGCATTGTATTTGGTGACATTGGTTTTTACCTTCTCGGTTGGCTCGCAAGCACTTCATCTCGTCTTAAACGTTATATTGATCATGATTTGCTCGCCCCTTTCCGCGCTTGGCTCGAAACTCGTTATGTACTTACTATATTTATGGCTCGATTCATACCGGGCTTACGGCTTCCAACTTATACAGCAAGTGGGTTCTTTCGATCACCACTCTCAACCTTTGTGGTAACGGCAATTGCCGCAACGTCAATCTGGACGACACTCCTCTTTTCCGCCTCTTATTGGTTCGGTGATTTTACGTCCCATTGGATCAGCCCCGTACGCTGGGGAATCGCATGTGTCTTTCTCCTCACACTCTTCCTTATTGCCCGGCATAATCTCGCAGCATATCGAGCGAAAAAAGCGTCTTGAGTACCGATGCGGATATCCGCACACAATCTAACCACTAACGAAAGTGGATCAAAAAGGTCTGGAATTTATTATTCGCTTATATTCCGTCGCATTATTATGACGCACGGTCAAAAAGAATCCCGAGTGCCTTCACGAGTAACTCCTTAGTAGATTCGTTATTGATATTTCCATCTGCGTCAAAAATTTCCTGTGCCGGTCCGAGATAAAGTTCCGGCTGGCCGATAACATCAGCATTAAGATGAAGCATGATTTGTCGCAAGTGACTCTGTGCAACAGCAGTACCAATCTTTCCAAGTGAGACACCTGCGATCAAAATCGGCTTCCCTACGAAAGAATTTTCTCCATATGGACGACTGATCCAGTCGATCGCATTCTTCAATACACCGGGAATAGAACGATTATATTCCGGTGTTGCCATAATAATGCCATCGGCAGCTTCAATTTTTTCTTTGAGTGCTCGCGCTTCTTTAGGGAATGCGGTTTCGGTATCCTGACTATAGAGAGGAAGATTACCGATTTCTACAATTTCGATTTGCATGTCTGATGGCGCGAGTAGCTGCAAAGCACTCAGTAACACAGTATTGAGCGACTCTTTTCTTAAACTTCCTGAAATTGCTATAACATTCATGATCATAAAATTATGTGTACTGATATAGAGTACGCCATCAACACTGGGAACACTGTGTGGATAACTATAACGTCACATTACTATATGCTCCTCGCTATTCGTTAATCCACCACATAGTGATTATATGGCTGCCAAACAGATAATGCTATATAAAACAAACTCGCTGTAATTTATCGATTCTTAATCAAAACCATGTCTGGGGTACAAAATATCTCTCTTCAAGATAAACATGCGTGCAATCTTTTTTTGTGCTATTATTGTATAAATTTCCAGTGGCTACCGACCGACTTCATATAAATAAAGAGATCCGCGCGCAAGAATTGCGTGTTATTGGTGCGAATGGTGAAAATCTTGGAGTACTTCCGCTTGCGGCGGCGCTTGCGGCGGCAAAAACGGCTGAACTTGACCTTATTGAAATTTCGCCCTTGGTCGTTCCGCCCATTGCGAAGATCATGGATTATGGTAAATTTGAATACGAGCGGAGCAAGAAGGAAAAGGCGACGAGGGCTAAGGTAAAAATATCAGAGACCAAGGAGATCCAGATTAAGGTGGGTACTGGTGATAATGATATGGCACTTAAGGCAAAAAAAGCCGCTGAATGGCTCGCCGAAGGTCATCGAGTACGAGCCGAACTTTTCCTTAAGGGTCGCTATAAAGGTATGAATGAGGAATTTCTAAAAGCCCGCCTTGAGAAGTTTCTCTTGCGTGTTCCTTATGCCTATAAGATGGCTGAACCTATAACGAAGAGCATAAAGGGATTCGCTGGCGTTATAGAACGTGACCTTGCGACACAACAAAAACGAAATAAGGAATTGAAACAAAAAAATGAAAACCAATAAATCATATTCAAAACGAATTCGTGTCACACGCCAAGGGAAACTTGTAGTGCGCCGGCCTGGACAAAATCATTTTAATGCGAAACAGAGCGGCTCTGAACGTTCACAGAAGCGCCGTCCCATCACGATAAACTTGACCGCAAGAGTTCGTCGCCGTTTTCTTCCAGGTTCCTAATTAACTAACTTTAAAATTATTTTATGACAAGAGTCAAGGGTGGAATCATGGCGCAAAAGCGTCGTAAGAATGTCCTCGAGAGAGCCAAAGGATATCGTGGCATTCGTTCTAAAAAGGAGCGTTATGCGCATGAGGCGCTTATGCGTGCGGGTCGATATGCATTTGCACATCGCCGTGATAAGAAAACAGATTTTCGTCAGCTCTGGATTGTTCGCCTGAATGCCGCCGTCCGTGCAAATGGCCATGCTTCTTACAGTACATTCATTGCGAAGTTGAAAAAAAATGGGTTCCAACTCGATCGTAAAGTCCTTGCACAATTCGCTTCTGAGCACCCTGAGATTTTCTCCCGCATCGCAAAAAAAATCGTTTAAATAATTGAAAAACAGCCAGATTATTTCAATCGTCTTGCGGATAAGCATATGCAACACGATCTTATAGATCGTCTTTATTTCTAGCTTTAGCTGTTTGGCTAAACGTAGCGTTCGAAATGGATGGAGTGGTATTGCATAAATAGTGTGTCACTAGACTCTCTTCGCAGAGTCTTTCGTGATTTCCCATGTCTGATATACCTCAGGAACAATAGCGCGAGCACCGAGATAGTCATGAATGCGCTGTGCGAGGAAACGCTCGGCCGAGGGTTCACCTAGAGCTGTGAATATCGTTTTGACGCGCTTATCCGTAAGCGACGCTTCCGCGAACTTCAAAAGTTCATCGCGATCGGCATGCGCCGACCAGCCTTCGAGTTTTTCAACCTTTGCTTTTATTTTTATCTCGCTGTTCACGAGTCGCACGCTCGATGCGCCTTCCATCATGCGCCGCCCAGGCGTCCCGGGTGCTTGGTATCCAACAATGAAGAGTGTTGTGGTTGGATCGTGGAGGTAGCGTGCCTCCCAGTGGCCGATACGACCACCGTGGCTCATACCCGCACCAGCAATGATCATTTTTGGATTTGGAGTTTCTTCTATCGCTATGGATTCCTCGTGCGAGCGAGTTTGTTTCAAAAACGGAAATTCAAAAATGCTCCCCTCCCTTTTCATCTCATCCTCGGCTTCAGGTTTGAAGTATTTCAGCCCCCATTTTTCGTATACTTCAGTCACGCGTATTGCAAGTGGCGAATCGAGAAAGACTGGAATTTTCGGAAGATCTCCTGCCTCAAAAAAATTCGAAAGCTCATAAAGCATGAGCTGTGTGCGTTCGAGCGAGAAGGCGGGGATGAGAATCGTACCACCCCTTGTTATCGCTTTCGCTAGCGTGTCCCTAAGAAGTTCAACACGGCGTTGCTGTGCAGGATGCAATCTGTCGCCATACACACTCTCCATAACGATTGCGTCGGCGTCGCTCACTGGTTCCCAATCAGGCAAGAGTGGCGAGGGCGAATTGCCAATATCGCCTGTGAGCGCAATGGCGACACCTGCTTCATCTTTTATCCGCACACTCGCCGAGCCGAGAATGTGACCAGTGTTACGCAGGTAGACCGAGAGTCCTGGGGCAACCTCTTTTTCAACATGATAATCGAGCGCCTCGACGAGCGAGAAGGCGCGATCAACGTCTTCTTTTTCATAAAGAGGAGCTCTGCCGTGAGTGTTGGCTTCTTCACTAAGAATACCGACAGAGTCATACAAAATGAGCTCGGCTAGGTCGCACGTCGGCGGCGTCATATAAATCTTTCCATGAAAGCCGTCCTTCACCAGTTTCGGGATGCGGCCGACGTGGTCAAGGTGCGCATGAGTAACAACGAGCGCATTGATCGTCTTCACATCATAAGGAAACGGCCCGTAAACGTGCGCTCTGCTGAAATCGGCACCTTGTTCGATACCGCAATCAATAAGGACTTTCCCACGATCGCCCTCAATTAAGAAATTGGAACCGGTAACTTTACCCGCACCACCATCAAAACTAAGTCTTAATGCCATGTATGAACTGTAGCACGGCGCATTCCGCGAAAATCCCCCTTTAAGAGAGGGATTTTCGCGGAGCCATTCCTTATTGCAACTTTAATCTTGCCAGGTGGGTGCCCGAATAGCAGCTATCGGATCTCCTTACGGAATTCGCCAAGCACGCCTAAATGCAAAGCTCCCAAGAATTAGGCAAGTTGCGTTTTTAAGAACGGCTCCAACTCCTAGTATACCCTACTTCCACAAGAAGTTGAGGTAACATGACTCAAAAGTCTCGCGGTAAGAGCTTCTGAGTCATTCGAGAATTCCTTTCATATCAACATCGTATAGCGTAGCTTCGTGCGGCACATGATACCTAATGATTTCTTCAGATTTGAACCAATGCGGAATCTCCTTCTCCGCTTCAGGAACCGTACCGGACGCATGGATTAAATTACGGATCGCACGAGTATCCGTATCTGCCATCTGATAAGAATCGAGGACGAAATCGCCACGGATAGTGCCGATACTGGCGCTGCGCGGCTCGGTACTGCCGGTAATCTTGCGTACAAGCTCAACCGCGTGACCGCCCTCCCAGACCATAGCGATGACTGGTCCGCTTGTCATGTACTTCTTCAAGCTCACAACGACGCTGTCCGCCACCTCGATCGGGTCAGTTGAAGGCGGTTTCTCGCCTTTCTTCACGTAACTTGAAATCGCCTTCTCACCAACACTCTTTTTCCAATTCGGATCAAGAAGATAGTGCTCTTCGATCATCGCTTCGGTTGGAATAAGCATCTTGAGCGCGACAAGCTTCAGGCCAGTTCGTTCGTAACGCCTAATAATCTCGCCAATAAGCGCGCGCTGAATGCCGTCCGGTTTCACGATAACGAGCGTTCGTTCAGTTTTAGGGTGTGCCATAGTTTCAAAAATAAAATCGCCTGCGGCGGTTATTGGGTTATGATACGCGCTCCTCTTCTTTCAATCAAGATGGTGTGCTCGAAATGTGCGGAACGCGAACCATCTTTTGTACGAAATGTGTAACCGTCAGCTGCTAGCGTGATCGCGGCCTTGCCTGCTGTCGAAATAGGTTCGAGAGCAAGTACCATGCCCTCGACAAGCAATTCCCCTTCACCTGGGCGACCAAAATTTGGAATGAAGGGCTCCTCATGAACAAGATTACCAACGCCATGCCCACCGAGCTCTCTTATGACCTTGAAACCCGCATGTTCAATCTCCTCCTGGATAGCATATGAGATGTCACCGATGTGTTTCCCAGGATTAGCAGCAGCTATGCCCTTCGCGAGGGCACGCTCGGTTGCGTCAAGAAGTAAAGAAACTTCTTGACCTATTTCGCCTACCGGCACGGTGATAGCACTGTCGACGACGATACCATTGTGAGTAAGACCGAGATCAAGTCCAACGATATCACCCTTCTTCAATACCTTCACCGATTCATTCGGGATACCATGCACAACTTCATCATTTATAGAAACACAGAGCGTTGCGGGATATGGCCGTGAGGCACCTTCAGGTGTATAGCCAAGGAAGCACGGCTCGTCACCTTTTGCGCGAATGAGCTCTTCCGCCAGATCGTCGAGTTCTTCAGCAGTGACATTGGGCACCACTTTCGCCTTAAGCGCACGGAGTACGACTGCGAGACGCTTCCCCGCTTCGATAAGATTTGCCCGCTCAGTATTGTTCGTAATTATCATTGGATATCGAGTGCTGCATTAATTTCGGCAGCGATTTTTTCAGGTGACGGCTCGCCGTCCAACTCGATAATATCGCCACCCATACGAAACATTCTGATAACCGACTCGGTATGAGCATAATATTCTTTCAAACGTTCGCTAACTACATTGTCATCGGCACGATCTTCGATTTCTTTGCGGAGAGCAAGGCGACGATGAATTTCTTTATCGGACACGCGCAGATAAATGACTGAGAACAGCCGCTCGAGCCATACGAGAGATTCCTTAATAAGTTCTGCTTCGTGCAACTTACGGTTGAATCCGTCAAAGATGATGCTTGCGCCCTCGGGAAGTGCAAAAATGTCTTTCAAAAAAAGATAGGTTGGGAGCCACGATGGCATGAGAAGCCCGGCATCCATCTGGTGTTTCATCTTCCGCCCTACAGATGTGTCGAGCGCCGCCATCGCCCGGAGCGTGTCACCAGCTGACATGACTTTCCAACCAGTTTTATCCGCAAGAAACTTTGCCTGAGTCCCTTTCCCACATCCAGGTTTTCCAATGAAGAATATCGTTTTTGTTTCCACGAATTATACTTTAGCATTCTTCTGTAGAAGGTGGTAAGTACTGTGTCAAAGCGGTGTTGCACCCGTTATTGATGCTGTACCGTTTATAAGTATTTGAAAAGTTGAGGTATGTGAATTAAGAACGGTTTTCGATTTGACTCTAATATTCACGAAGTGAGACTTGGGCATCAATTTTTTGCGCGAGGTCGAGCGCAACCTGAACTGCAATAAGGAGCGCAGTGCCACCCAAGACAAGTGTCGTTATGCCGGTGAGGCCTTGTATAATCGAAGGTGCTACAGCAAGAAGACCGAGGAAACAGGCTCCGGGAAGCGTAACACGATTCACCACCTTGCCTATATATTCTTCAGTTTCACGGCCTGGGCGCACACCGGGGACAAATGCACCAGTCTTCTGAAGATTTTCTGCAACGCGCTTCGGTTCAAACGTCACTGCAGTATAAAAATAAGTAAATAGCACCACGAGCAGGAAATAGATTGTACCGTACTTCCATGGATTTGAAAGAAATGCGGTGTACCACAGTGCCGCGCTTGTCGCGAATGAGATATGTAACGCTCCAAGCATTGAGAGCGCCATCTGCGGCAAAAGCAAAAGCGACAATGCGAAAATGATAGGTATCACACCTGCTTGCAGGAGCCGGATCGGCAAATAAGTCGCCGCACCTTGTGAAAGCGCCGCGCCGCGTACTGCTCGCGCATATGCGATTGGTATTGAGCGCTCGGCGTCAGAGACAACCACGACCGCGTAAATCATTGCAAGCGCGAGCAGTATAAATGCGAGATATGCTGGAATGTTTGCCGCGGTTGAGGCAAAAAGCGTTTCTGAAATGCCGGAAGGTACTCGTGCAAGGATACCCGCGAGAATTATAAGCGATACACCGTTACCGATACCGAACTCGGTCACAAGTTCACCGAGCCACATGAGAAGCAAGGATCCTGCGGTAACAAGTGCGATATTCGCGATAAGTGCTACAGAGCCAAGGTGGCTTATCACATTTTGACCTTCAAGCAGAAATAGGAAACCAACGGCCTGCAGAACGGCAATTGGTATGGTAAGAAGACGACTCCATTCGATAAATTTCGCGCGACCAGCCTCACCTTCCTCAAAATATGCTTGCTTTACTTGTGGAAACACCATGGTACCAAGCTGCATAATTATTGAAGCAGTGATGTAGGGCCCAACGCCGAGCATCACGATTGAGAGCTGGGAAAGACCGCCTCCTGAGAATATGTTCAAAAGACCAAAAAATTGGTTGTTTGCGAAAAAAGAAGCGAGTGCAATACGGTTGACACCTGGAATCGGAATCGCCGCAAGCAAACGAAAAAGTGCGAGTGCGCCAATAAGAAAAAATATACGAAAACGGATCTCGTGATCACCAAAAGAAAGCTTGAGTTTACGAATAAAAGAATTAAGCATGGATGGTACCGAGAGCGGCAAGAAGTACGGTACGTGCAGCAGTAGATACATCGCATCCCTCAATAATGAGAGCCTTCGTGAGAATACCAGTGCCGAGAATTTTAACGATTGGTGTACGCCCTTTTGCGCGGCGAACAAGCCCCTTCGCAAGAAGAGTCTTAGGTGAGACCATTTCACCAGTTTCGTAGGCAGCTTCAAGAACAGAAACATTCACAACAGAAGTCGGTATTCGATTCGTCCGAACTGTACGTGCACGATTTTTCCCGTAACCCCGACGCTTGGGGACTTTCTTTATGAAATCGCGAGCTTCTGGACGAATCTTGTGTCCAGCACGCGCAGTCTGTCCCTTGCCACCTCGTCCGCTCGTTTTGCCACGTTTACCACCTCGTCCAACGGGTGGATTTTTTTTATTTCTTTTGTGTGGAGAAAGTGTATGGAGTTGCATATATATTATGTATAGAGATTATTTTGCACGAAGCTTTTTCAAGGCAACAACAGTTGCGCGCGCAATAGTGAGTTTATTCTTAGAGCGTGTGTGAATTTTTGTTACAACGTCCGTTACGCCAGCGAGATCGAGCACCGTACGTACCGCCGACCCAGCAACGAGTCCACGACCTTCAGAGGGAATAATCTCAACCGTCGAAGACGCGTATTTCGCTAAAACCTGATGTGGGATCGATCCTGAGGATGCGCGTGGAACCGTAAAAAGATGTTTCTTTGCGTCACGCATCGCTTTATCTATAGCAAGAGCGGTATCAACGCCCTTCCCTAAACCTACTCCAACGCGACCTTTCCGGTCACCGATAATTACCACAAGACTAAAGTTAAAACGACGGCCGCCGGCCATTACGCGCGCTACACGTCGCGCATCAATCGTTACCTGTTCAAACTCGCCACGTTCACGTTGTGGACGACCGCGTCCACCGCTAGCACGTGGCGCGCGACCCCGTAGAGACACACGGCCGCCAGCACGCGCGGACGACACGCGTGCTGCGGACGCGCTGGTCTCAGCAGCGGTAGAAATTGTCTCAACGACTACCTCCTCCGCCACCGGTGGCATACCTTCTGCATCTTGTGTGGTCTTTTGTTCCGAAATAGTCATAGAGAGGTATATTAGAAAACGAGACCGCCAGCGCGTGCAGCATTCGCAAGCACCTTAACCTGGCCATTATAATGATAACCACCGCGGTCGAAAACAATCGTTATAATACCAGCCGCCTTTGCCTTCTTTGCTATCATGGCGCCAACGGATATGGCTTGTTCCGTTTGCGACCCATTAAACTCACGTCCGTGTGCTGCGGCAACCGTTTTCCCAACAACATCATCAATGAGTTGTGCGGAAACGTACCGATTACTTCGGTATACTACGAGTCGCGGGCGTTCCGCTGTCCCTTTAATAAGGGCACGTATTCGCGCATGACGACGTTTACGAAATTCGCTGGTTGATGTGGGTTTACGATTCATAAGTTATGTTTAGAGCGCCTTTTTGCCCTGCTTACGACGAATAACTTCATTATCATAACGAATACCCTTCCCGAGATACGGTTCTGGTGGTTTTACACGTCTGATATTTGCGGCAAATTGCCCAACCGAATCCTTGTTTGTGCTCTCGAGCTTAATAGCGTTCTTCTCAACTGTCGCTGTGATACCTTCTGGTATCACAAGTGGCACTGTGTGCGAGAAACCGACCGAAAGTACTATCTCCTTCCCTTTTACTTCCATTTTATAACCAACGCCCTCGAGAATGAGTTTTTTCACGTACGGTGTTTCGACTCCCGTAATCATGTTTTTAACGTGCGACGCGAAAGTTCCGGTAAGTTGTTTAGCGAGGCGAGATCGGTCTCTTGGCGTGACCAAAACTCCGGTCGGTTCAATAGCAATTTCAATCGAAGGGTGTATGCGTTTGGTCAGCGTTCCCTTGGAACCCTTGACTGTCAGCACACCTCCAGTCACTGAAACATCAGTCTTCCCTACTGCTATTGGTTTTTTCGCAAGTCGGCTCATGGTGAATATGTCTTGTATTACCAAATCTCGAAAAGCTCTTCGCCGCCAATATGATTCTTGCGCGCGTCAGCGTCTGAGATAACGCCCACTGGGCTCGAAATAATGCGTGCTCCTGTACCACCCTTCACACGATGTACGGCAGTATAAGGTGCATAGAGTCGACGCCCGGGCTTACTTATACGTTTTACGCCGCGTAACTTTGCCCGATCATGTTCATCGTATGTAAGTGTTACGATAAGTGTTTTTTGGGGACCATCCTCTATGTCAACCTCAGTGGTCATTAAAAATCCGAGCTCTTTGAGTTTCTTCGCGATGGCAGCAATGTGTGCGGAATATGGCACCGATACTTCACGCTTACCGATGTGGGCAGCATTTTGGAGACGTATGATGAAGTCACCGACGCGGTCGTTTACCATGATGCTTTCTTAATGCCCGGAATCTTACCTTCTCGCGCAAGTTCTCTGAATTGGATGCGCGAAAGACCGAATGTTCGCATGTAACCGCGCGAACGGCCAGTAATTGAGCAGCGATTTTTCAGACGCACAGGGGAAGAATTTCTCGGAAGCTTCTGAAGACCCGCAGAATCGCCAACCAGCTTCAAAGCTGCACGCTTTGCAGCGTACTTCTTCACGAGTTTCGCCTTCTTTGCATATCTTGCCAGCTGAGATCTTTTTGCCATAAAAAATAAAGCTCCGAAGAGCGTATGAGTACTGTATCACTCCATATCTACGCCGTCAAACATTTGTGCGAATCCGGTACTTTTGAGTATTTTCGCTCTGGTAATTTACCAAAAATAACGCAATAGAGACACGAGTTCAAGGCTCAATGCGGACCAATGGATGGTTTTATACCTATACCATGAAAGAGAATCCATCAACTTCTTGTTGAAGAGGTCAGTACTATGGGGAATACGGCGAACGGTGATATGTGATGAACATATCGAAGAAAGTGCAATAAACCACACGATCTCAGTATTCTGTTTGGTAGAGTGCTAATACGTGTTGAAGGTGCATATATCTCACCGATTAATAAGCGCCGTACAGAAATGAGTGATTGTCAGTGATGCACAAAATAGTGAGACGCGAGACATATGCAGGAGACGAAAAGCCCAATAACCTATTGTTCTCAATATTCTGCAATTATATTCTTATAAACTACAAATTACCTTGAAGACCCTATATAGACTATTTCTTAGCCGTACTCGGTTCAGCTATAAGCGGCATGCCGATGTGACGAAAAAAAGCTTCAGCTTCAGCCTTCGTATGCGCCGTGGTAACAATGGTGACAGCGAAACCGAAGACATCCTTTAGGTCTTCATCGGAAGTCTCTGGAAAAATCGTATGTTCTTTGACGCCAATAGTGAGGTTACCCATATCATCGATCGCTTTCGCAGAAAGACCGCGAAAATCACGCGTGCGTGGAAGCGCAACGTGAATAAGCTTATCAAGAAAATCGAACATACGTGCACCTCGGAGCGTTACTTGCAGGCCGACTGTATCGCCCGCACGCACTTTGAAGGAAGCAATGGAAATGCGCGCGGGGCGCGAAGACGGTTTTTGCCCCGTAATTCTCGCGAGACGGTTTTCGATAATCTCGACTTGTTTTTTATCACGCTTTTTCCCTACACCAGAAGAGACGATCATCTTAAGAACACGAGGGCTCTGCATCGGACTCGTGTAGCCAAAGATTTCCTTGAGGGCGAGATATGCTGTTTGTTGTTTTTGTTTGGTAAGAGACATGTTTTATTTTTCCATTCGCTTTACATTTGACACATGGATCGGCCTAGACTTCTCAACGATACGTCCAACTTTCCCCGTGCCACCTTTTAAGTGACGTTTATATAACGCCACACCCTCGACTATAATCTTATCCTCGCGAGGGAAAGCACGCATAATAACACCGGACTTGCCCTTGTCTTTCCCTGTTATTATTTGCACCTTATCTCCTTTTTTTACATGCATATATAAAGAAATTAACGTAATGACTATACGACTTCTGGCGCTAAGGAAACGATGGAATGCCAACCACGCTCGGACAACTCACGTGGCACAGGACCAAAGATACGATTCCCCTTGGGCCCCATTTCCTTACCCTGTTTCTCGATGAGAACGACTGCGTTCTCATCGAAACGAACATATGAGCCATCCTTACGTGCAAAAGGTTTTGTCTGTCGAACAACAACGGCACGATAGATGTCCTTTTTCTTAACTGCCTTGCGTGGTTCAGCGGTCTGAATGGAAATAACAACAACATCCCCAATGCCAGCGTAACGACGTTTGGATCCGCCAAGTACTTTGAAAACTCTAGCGAATTTACCGCCAGAATTATCCGCAACTGCCACGATAGATCGGTCCTGTAACATACTCAATTACCAATAATTACTTTCTCATTAATAATACGGAAGTGTTTTGATTTTGAGATCGGCCGCGTTGCCACTATAGTAACCGTATCACCAACTTGCACCGTGTTGCCGGGATTGTGCACAAGATATTTCTTAGATCGCACAAGATATTTCTTGTACTTAACATTTTTCACGTAACGATCAACCTTGACGGTTGCCGTATCTTTCATCGCTGTCTTAACAACGACGCCGACAAATGACTGGGGGCGAGTAATTTTTTGTTCCATACGATTTTAGACGGATTTCAGCACACGAATATGTTGTTCGGTCAGTACGCGAGCAATCGTTGCGCGCAGTCTTCGTGCAGCGTTCGGATTCTTGGCGCGTGCACCAGCTGCAGAAAAACGCTCGGCGCGAAGCAGGGCACGCGTCTCAATAAGAAGCTTATTGAGTTCCTGGTCAGTTTTCATTGTCATATTATCTCTTTTTGTCATACAAATACTATAAAAGCAAATTTAACGTGCAATGATTGCAGTTTTTATTGGCAGTTTCATACCTGCTTGCCGCAAATATGCACGAGCAATATTCTCAGGGACCCCATCGATCTCGAAGAGGATACGTCCAGGGCGTACCTCAAACACGTAATGCTTCGGATCACCCTTACCGCTACCCATGCCAACTTCAGCTGGCTTTGCGGTCACTGGACGATCAGGAAAAATGCGGATGGAAAGTTTTCCTGTTTTTGCAGTCGCACGTGTAAGTACCTTACGTACTGACTCGATCTGATTACTAGTCACACGCGCACTCGAGAGCGCCTTAAGTCCAAATGAGCCAAAAACAATAGTTGTGCCACGCGTATCTGGACGATTCAAACGTTTTGCGCTCTTGCGCTGAGTCTGCCATTTACGATGTTTTACTTTTTTAGGAAATAACATACAAAAATATTATCCACGAGAAGGCGCCCCCTCCTGTATACGAACCGAAGTTTTCTTCTCCTGGTATACGTTACCTCGGTAAATCCACACCTTAATACCAATAACACCGTAAGGTAAATACGCCTGTTCATGTGCAAAATCTATATCTGCACGGAACGTTTGTAGTGGAATACGACCCTTCTTAAGCTCCTCTTTACGGCTCATTTCCGCTCCGCCAAGCCTTCCTGAAATTGCGATACGCACTCCCTCAACCTCACGCACGGCTATAACCTTTTCTATCGTCTGTTTAAGTACCCGACGAAATGGCATGCGCTTCTCGAGCCCTTCAGCAACCATGTAGGCAACTACGGAGGCGTCCGTTTCAGGTTGTCGTACTTCAACGATATCGAATTTGAGAGTTCGACGGTCGGTCGGCGCAATACGGCGCACAAGATTCAAGAGTTCTGTGCGCAACTTGGCCGCGTTTTCACCAGAACGTCCAATAACGAGTCCGGGACGTCCGGTGGAAAGGACAACGCGTAATTCGTTTGCTGAACGCTCAATCTCGACGCCACTTGTATAAGTACCACGCAAACGTTTCGTTAGGAAACGACGAATTAATTCATCTACCTTTATATTCTCGCGGTAACTTTTCTTATCCACAGCAAACCAACGACTTTTCCAGTCTCTGATGATACCGAGACGGTGCGCATAGGGATGTACGGTGTGCGTCATAATTCTAAATTTAAACGAGTGTGACTTTCACACGACTTTTCCGACGGCGGATGAGTGAGGCGCGACCGAAAGCACGAGGCATATATTTTTTCAATATGCCAGCATTTTCAACCGTAATTGACTGTACTGTCATTTCATTAGGATCCTTACCTTTTTCCTTTGCATTCGCCGCCGCACTCCTGATAAGTTTCTCAATGGGTTCAGCTGCACGCTTCGGAAGAAACTGAAGAATCGTGAGCGCTGCCGGGATTTTCTTTCCTTTCACGAGATCCGTAACGAGACGGACTTTGCGCGGTGTTTGATTATAACTCTGGAGAATTGCTTGTGTCATACAAAAATATTACTTCGCGGTAGACGTAACAGATGTCTTTGCCGCCTTTGCTGAAGCAATCTCTGCCTTCTGCTTCTTCTGCTCCATTTCTTTCTGCATCTTGCCTCCATGACGAATAAACTTTTTAGTTGATGAAAATTCACCGAGACGATGCCCGACCATTTCCTCGGAAACAAGTACCTCGAGATGCTGTTTACCATTATGAACGCCAAAAGTAAATCCAATCATGTCGGGGCTTATTTGACTTCGGCGTGCCCACGTCTTAATAACGCCTGCCGATGCAGGTTTCGCATTCAAGACCTTCTTCAGGAGCTTAGCATCCACGAAAGGTCCTTTTTTAAGTGAGCGAGCCATGTGAAGTAATGAAAAGCCCGCGCAAGCGCGAGACAAGTAAAAGATACAGGAATGTTGCAAACCCGTCAAATATTTGTATTCGTCTACACAATACCTGTCCATATACAATATTAATTGTGTACGCTACATCACCTTTTGGATATACTTATAATGTGTGAGAAAACTTGCAATAAGTACTGTCGCAATTACCCTCGTCATCCTTGTCGGGATCGGGCTTTATTTGTCAGTAAAGCCCATATCCACAAAAACACCAGAGGTTACCTTACCCGTGGGAGGAAGTTACAGTGAACATACAAAATATTACGATATCGCTACGAATTATCCGGTAACCACGTCACTCGCTGGAACCGCAAACGGTCCTGCACTCGTACTAATACGAAGTTTTATCGGCCAAACCATAAAACAGTTCAAAACTAGTTTCACTGCCTTTGCTCGGGGGCGTAAGAGCGCGCTCCAGATCACCTATCTCATCGGTTCCTCTATAAACACACTCTCGTACATATTTACCGTCTATGAAAATATCGGTGGAACACACAGCATGTTTTTCCACACATTTGTGTTCGATACCACAACTGGACAGAATCTTTCACTCGCAGATCTCTTTCTACCTGGCACCCATTACCTAGACACACTCTCCCAGATAAGCCGTGCTGAATTGCCAACTGTCATCGGTATCGGTGCAACAGACCTCGCTACCATCACCAGCGGCACGAAACCATACGAGAAAAATTTTTCGGACTTCTTTTTTGATAACAATGACTTCGTTCTTCTGTTCCCACCTTATCAAGTAGCCTCCTATGCGGCAGGTCCACAAACATTGCGTATACCACTTCAGAAACTTTCCAGTATTCTGAAATCAAAATATTAAACACAGAATCCCCGTCTGGACGAGGATTCTTAAATTCTAGAGAATTTTTTTACTTTTCTTCTTGAAAAGACGGCTCAGAACCTGTTTCAAGAGATCTCAAATAACAGCGGGCATCCGGTCTGCAGTGATAAATGAAAACCGTTATTTTTTTTTCATCTTCTACGCTAATCTCAGTATATCCGTCTTTTAGAGCAACTTCTTTCCGACATGCTGAAGATGCACATACTATTACTCTTTCAAGAGCAAGGGTGAGTACGTTCATGGCAATACCCCTCCATGTCTACCTTCTACGGATTAAGGATAGCACCAAATTTAAGGACTGAATTTAACCATTGCGCTTCTTGCCAACTTTACGACGTGAAATTATAAATGTATTTGAATACTTTTTTGGAGTACGTGTTTTTTGACCCTTGCCCGAGGGTTTACCCCACATGGTCTTCGCGCGGCGCAATCCACGACCTTGTTTACCTTCGCCGCCACCGTGCGGGTGATCAACGGGATTCATAGCGGTACCGCGAACTGTGGGACGAATACCCATCCAGCGACTACGACCAGCTTTGCCAATAACGACTAGATTATATTCTTCGTTACCAACAGTACCGACACTTGCCCACGCGAGATCCGATATTTTGCGTATCTCAGTTGATGGAAGTTTTAGCTGTGCATAACCTGCATCATGCGCAACTACTTCGGCAAAATTTCCTGCGGAACGGACAAGACGTGCTCCAGCACCAGGTGAAATCTCAATATTATAGACGAAAGTACCCACCGGTATCGAACCGAGCGGAAGGCGGTTACCCAAAGCAATCGGTGCGTCGGCAGAAACGATAAAAGAATCGCCGACTTTCATTGCTTTTGGCAAGACAACGTAACGCCGCGCGCCATCCCGATAAAGCACAAGTCCGATGAATGCAGAACGGAATGGATCATACTCAATGGTTTCAATTTTTGCCGGTATATTTTTTTTATCATAGTAAAAGTCCACATCACGCAACCGACGCTTGTGACCACCGCCCTGGTGGCGCGTAGTGATGCGGCCAAAAGCGTTTCGACCACCTTGCCGTTTCTTTTTTTTCAATAAAGGTTTGTATGGTACATCACCGGAAAGAAGCTCCTTGTATGGGAGTGTGGTCATAAAACGACGACTTTTTGTGGTTGGACGATAGGATTTCATAAAATTTTAAGCAAATTGTATGCTGTCACCATCAGCAAGATAGACGTAGGCCTTATGGCGTGATGTTCTGGAGCCCTCGCCACGCCGAGTGCGTAATGCTTTGTGCTTCGCTGGAAGATTAACAATATGCACCTTACGCGGCTCTACATTATAAATCTCTTTGAGAGCACCTGCGATTTCGGCCTTCGTCGCACGTGCAGGGACCTCGAACGTATAGACTCCCTTTTCGGTCATGATAAGTGCCTTTTCGGAAAACCATGGCGCATGAATTACATTATGCGCAGTCCCGTTAGTGGGCGTCGTGCTACGTACACGATGTGTGCGCGTGGCTTTACCTTTCTTCTCTTTCTTATTTTTCACTGTAGTACCAAAAATTGCCATAGTAAT
The DNA here is from genome assembly GCA_021833245.1 of bacterium. Taxonomy (GTDB): domain Bacteria; phylum Patescibacteriota; class Minisyncoccia; order Phycocordibacterales; family Phycocordibacteraceae; genus C7867-001. The sequence continues at coordinate 28,128 of JAKBGA010000001.1, forward strand.
TTATTTAGATTTGACCCGGGCGGAAAGTGCAGCAAATGCAACCTCCGGATTTTCAATAATGAGATACTTGTGCGTCAAAATATCGACAGGATTCAGATTGCGAACCTCTTCAGTCATTATGTTCCCGAAATTATTAAAACTTTTAGTGGTGTGCGCATTGTATGTGGCAAGCGCAAAAAGCACTGCGTTCTTCCTTTTTGTGGCAATATCCGCTATAGCGGTGCCCTTCGCGAGCTTTTCTAGCATACTCTTTGCGATCATCGTCCTTGGCGCATTAAACGTAAGGGCATCAATAAGGATTATTTCACCATCTTTAGCTTTCCGAGAAAGCACTGAGACGAGCGCGCCAATACGCATCTTGCGGTTAACTTTCTCACTATAATCACGCTCGCTTCGCGGACCGAACGTTATCCCCCCATGACGCCAGATTGGTGAACGACTAGAGCCGTGACGCGCCTGTCCAGTTCCCTTTTGTTTCCACGGCTTCTTACCCCCACCCGAGACTTCTGCACGATTTTTAGTATGCGCACGGTTCTGACGTGCATTGGCCTGCATTGCCGTTGTTACCTGGTGTACAAGATCAGCTCGCCATGGTGCACCGAATATGCTCTCTGGAAGGGTAGCTATGCCAACCTTTTCACCATCCATGGAAAAAACTGGCATCTCACGCGGTGCTATCATAGCTTTTGTCGAAAATCTCGACTTCTTTTGAGGAGTTTTCTTTGCGAAAGTCATAGTACGTTTAAATAGAAACAACCTCGAGGAGCGTGCCACGACGACCGGGGACAGCACCCGAAACAATGATCTCGCCAGCCGCCACATCGACCGCGAGCACTTTAAGATTCGCCACGGTTACGCGATCGCCACCCATGCGACCAGCCATACGCATACCCTTTGCGACACGACCACCTGCACGACCACCCGACCCGCCGATGGAGCCTGGTGCACGCTCAGTATGCTTTTGACCATGCGTGCGCGGGCCACCGTGGAAACCGTGCCGTTTCACCACTCCTGCAAAACCTTTGCCCTTAGTGATGCCAGAAACTCGTACTATATCGCCCACTGTAAAGACCGACGCGTCAATCGTGTCGCCAATCTTCGCCACATCTTCGGTATGAAACTCGCGAATAGCCTCATAGCCTCTTCCTTTAGTATGCCCAAGAACAGCCTTGCTAATGTTTTTCGTTTTACGATTACCTTGACCGACTTGAGTTGCCGCATAACCATCTCTACCGTCTACAGTCTTCACCTGCGTTACCGTTACTGGATCGGCGATGAGAATGGTTCCTGCGCGAGCACGACCATCCTCCCCGAACACACGGGTCATGCTTTCCTTCTTGGCAAGAATAAATTTCATTTTTAAAGCAAAACGCGCAACAGCAAGTCGCTTTGCGCGAGGTTGCTATAGGACCAGTCGTGGGCACCGTTCGTAGCGTTAACAGCACTCTACACAAAATCATAAAAATATGCAAGAAAAAACCACATGTCCAAAAAAGACATGCGGTTAAAGGCCATTACGCCCTAAAACTGTTTTGACGGTTCGGGAAAGAATATATAGATCAAGTAGGAAACAATGGTGGTTAATATAGAAGGATTCTAGACGGAAAACACATCGAATACCGCGTTTGAGCGACCACATTCTCCCATGGATCTGCTCAAGCCCGGTCAACCCGGGCCGAACGTTGTTAAGTCGAAGCGCGTATTCAGGAATCTCCTGGATACACTTTTCAACAAATTCAACCCGATGAGGACGTGGGCCAACTAGACTCATCTGCCCCAACAACACATTGATAAGCTGTGGTAGTTCGTCAATGTGCGTTTCACGCAAAAACTTTCCCGGCACCGTAATTCGGTTATCACCCAACAAAACCATGTCGAACGGATACCCACTTCCATCCTTCATGGTTCGAAACTTAAAGATGACAAATGACTTACCACGATAACCAACACGAGTCTGCCGAAAGATAATCGGCCCAGGTGAAGTTACCCTAATCCAAATCGCAATAAAAAGAACCAGCGGGGCTGAAAAGATCAAGATTATGAATGTGCATATGAGATCAAATATTCTTTTGCTCATCACTTCCTCCTTAAAAGCGGTAAAAGTGATAGTCGCTGTATACCACAAAAATATGTATATCGTCAAGTACAAGAAACCGCCCCTACAAGGGGCGGTTTCTTGTACTTCTTTTACAGCATCATTCTAAACCATCTTGACGTCTATCGTAACCCCAGAAGGAAGATTAAGGTTCGTGAGGGCCTCGATCACCTTGGGCGATGGGTTCAGGATATCGACGAGTCGCTTATGAACGCGCATTTCAAACTGTTCGCGTGCATCCTTATGCACGAACGTTGAACGATTCACTGTCCAACGTTTGGTCTCAGTTGGAAGCGGTACGGGGCCGACAACAGTTGCGTCAAAGCGGGCCGCGGTATCCATAATCTGTTTCACCGAAAGATCAAGAATCTTATGTTCATAGGCACGAACACGAATTCGAAGTTTGTGTTCTACTGAGGGTGCTGTAGCAACTTTTTTTGAACCGACTTTTGTCCGCGATATCTTTGATATTGTGACTTTCCCTACTTTTGATTTTGTTGCTACTGTTGTTGCCATACGAGTACTTCCTGATCCGAGTATCGGCATTACGCTGTAATCTTGGTCACGACACCAGCACCAACGGTCTTACCTCCTTCCCGGATAGCAAAACGTTGCTGCTCCTCAAGAGCAACTGGTGCCACGAGTTTCACCTTGAATGTGACTGTATCGCCAGGCATAACCATTTCCTTACCTTCTGCGAGAGTTACTTCACCGGTCACATCCGTCGTACGAATATAGAACTGTGGTTTGTATCCAGAGAAGAATGGCGTGTGTCGTCCACCTTCGTCCTTACCGAGAATGTAGACCTCTGCTTCAAAGTCAGTATGCGGCGTAACTGAGCCACTCTTGGCGAGAACCTGACCGCGATGTACGTCCTCTTTCTTGGTTCCACGTAGAAGAAGACCGGCATTGTCACCCGCTTGACCTTCCTGAAGCTGCTTATTGAACATTTCGATGCCTGTGACAGTCGTCTTCGACGTCGCCTTGATGCCGACAATTTCGACTTCCTCACCAACTTTTACAGCACCACGCTCAATACGCCCAGTGACTACCGTGCCTCGACCTTCAATCGAGAAGATGTCCTCGATGGGCATGAGGAATGGTTTGGTGAGCTCACGCTGCGGCATGTCGAAATAAGTGTCCATTGTGTCGACAAGCTCTTTCACCTTCATGGCGTACTCGTCATTGGCGTCCTTCGCCTCAAGAGCGCGGAGACCGGAGCCACGGATAATTGGCGTGTTCGCACCGTCATAACCCTGCTTCGTAAGCAACGCATGAATCTCCTCTTCGACAAGATCAACGAGATCTTTGTCGGCCACCATATCCACCTTGTTAAGGAAAACGATTAACTTCTTGAGGCCAACTTGCTTCGCGAGTAAGATATGCTCGCGCGTCTGCGGCATTACACCATCAGTTGCGGCAACTACGAGGATTGCGCCGTCCATTTGGGCAGCACCCGTGATCATATTTTTTATGTAGTCGGCGTGTCCTGGGGCGTCAATGTGCGCGTAGTGACGATTCGGTGTTTCATATTCAGAGTGGTGGAGGGCAATAGTAATACCGCGTGCTTTTTCTTCTGGGGCGCTGTCAATTTTATCGACGCCTTCAACACGAGCGCTATAGCCCTGTCCTGAAAGCATCGAAAGAACGTGTAGAATACCCGCCGTGAGTGTCGTTTTTCCATGGTCCACATGACCGATGGTGCCAACGTTCATGTGCGGCTTGTTGCGATTAAATTCTGCCATATTAAATCGGATGATCTTAAGTTAATAAATCACGAATTAATCCGACGTCTGTCTTGCCGACAAGACAAGTGAGTCGGAACAAACTCTCGAGCTTGCCGACCCACAAAAGCAGACAAGCCAAAGAGCGACGCCAAGATGCGTTATAGGCACTATACGCAAACGCGTTTATAAATGCAACTCACCCACGTGGATACACTGTGAAAATTATTTCCTGCTCGCGCTGATATCTTGAACGATGTCTATAGTGAATCAACTCTTCCACTTACTGACTGAGTGTCCCGATCCAAACACCACCTTGAGACGTAAGTGCCACGAGGCGCATACCATCGGAGGAAGAGATAATGCTACTCCAGGAGTGCAAGCCTGCGCTCGTTTGAGCGTTCCATGTACTGCCAGAGTCGGAAGACGTATAGATATAGCCTCCAGTACCAGCGCCGGCGTCATAGATTGCCGCGAGATGCGTACCGTCGGCGGAAGAGACAATACCACCCCAGTAACGCTGACCGGCACCAGTTTGAGCGGTCCATGTAGAACCAGAGTCCGATGATGTATAAATGTCACCGCCGCTCCCAGTTCCGCCGTCAGACGCTGCGAGATGCGTACCGTCGGCAGAAGAAACGAGACCAGACAAGGCACCCGTTGCGTCCCCCATACTATGCATGATCCATGTGGTGCCAGAATCCGAGGATGTGAAAACACAGCTACCCACTTCGGTACACGTAGTGTCAATGACTGCGAGATGCGTACCGTCGGCGGAAGAAACAATATGACCGAGCGCGATTTGATAAGACGTACCATCTTGAGGTAGCGTGTGAGTAGCCCAAGTAACGCCGAAATCGGCAGAAGTATAAACAACATCAAGCCCTGCAACCGCGAGATGCATACCGTCGGCGGAGGACGCGATTCCCGATGCGTTTGTAATTTGACCGGCAGTACCAGTAATGGCGCGCTTAACCCAGGTGACACCGGAATCAGCGGAAACATATACTTCTTTGCCGTCGGTACCAGCGGCTGCGAGATGTGTACCGTCAGCGGAAGAAGTTATATACCACAATGATGATCCCCCGGGGACGGGCCGATAAACCCATGTGGTGCCAGAATCATTGGAAGTATATACACCTCCATTTGGGAGGGTATCAACTGCTGCGAGATGCGTACCGTCGGCGGAAGAAGTGATGGTGGAAAAATATAAGGTTGATGAACTTTTTGCTTTATATGAACCTTCTGCATTGTGTTCAGCCCAGGTCCAAGAACCCCCCGTGTTATTAATCGGCTCTGTCTGGGGCGCGGAAACATTAGAGTTATTAGAGTTAGAGTATGTAAAATACGCGAAAACCGCTCCTCCGCCAATAATGGCAATGGCGACCAAGACGATGAGTTTTGTAGAAATTGCTGCCCCTCTTTTATTTGATACATGATTTAGACTTGTTGCAGATTGCTGTTGGATCGGTGTTGAGAGGTGTGAAGAAATAGATGGTGTCGGAATACTCATTGCGGCAAATGCTGCACTGATGTCTGAAACCTGCCATCCGTTCGTCGTGAGTTCTTTTGTGATATCTTCCCTTGAAATGCCAGAGGCCATTTGTTGGCGGATGTAATTCAGGAGTTGTTCGTTGGGCATCATAAGAACAGGTTATGTATATGCTGCAAGCGTAGCACAATCGCCGCCGTTTCGAACAGCAGTTGTTTACAAGCCCTCTCGTGGTGATTCATTTACAGTTCGCGATGACCAAACACGTGTCCTTATTTTCGCGAGGCGATTATGTCTTGGGCGACATTGTTCGGGACAGTATCGTAGTGATCAAACTCCATTGTCATACTTCCGCGTCCTTCGGTCATTGAGCGGAGCGTCGTGGTGTAGCCGAACATCTCGGAGAGCGGCACCTTCGCTTTAATTGTCTTGTTCATGCCGCGATCCTCCATACCCTCGATCTGACCGCGCTTACCCGAGAGGTTGCCCGTAATGTCGCCCATGAATTGCTCAGGCACAGTAACTTCCACGCGCATAATTGGCTCGAGAATGACCGCCTTTGCCTTCGATGCAGCTTCCTGGAAAGCCATTGATGCCGCGATCTTGAAGGCGATTTCGGATGAGTCGACATCGTGATAGGAACCATCGTAGAGATCTACGGACACATCAACCATCGGGAATCCAGCAAGGAAGCCACGGGCCATCGCCTCACGAACACCCTTTTCCACCGCCGGAATGTATTCCTGCGGAACAACACCGCCCTTTATATTGTTGATAAACTCGAAATGATCTTCGCGTGTAATATTCTTAGACACCTTTGCACCCTCTACGAGAGGTTCTAATTTCTTCATGCGGATCTTCACATGACCATACTGACCACGACCACCAGTTTGTTTAATATATTTACCCTCGGCCTCTGAAGAACCGAGAATGGTTTCACGATACGCTACTTGCGGTTTCCCTACATCCGCAACAACATTGAACTCGCGCTTCATGCGATCTACGAGAATCTCCAGATGAAGCTCGCCCATGCCAGAGATGATAGTCTCGGCAGTCTCATCATCAGTTTTGATTCGAAAGGTCGGATCTTCATCTGCAAGCTTACGAAGCGCAATGCCCATCTTCTCTTGATCTGCTTTTGTCTTAGGCTCAATACGCAAACTTACCACTGGTTCTGGAAATTTTATCTGTTCAAGCACAATGGGATTCGCCTCGTCGCAGAGCGTGTGTGAAGTTTTCGTGTCCTTCAGACCAACGGCGGCGGCAATCTCACCAGTGAATACTTTCGCGACCTCTTCACGTTTATCCGCTTGGAGACGCACAATACGTCCGACACGCTCCTTGGAACCTGTTGTTGAATTATATACGTACGAACCAGCAGCGAGAGTTCCAGAATAAACACGAAAGAATGTTAATGCTCCAACGAAAGGATCAGTTTGAAGTTTGAAAACAAGCGCGCAAAACGGCTCATCATCTGATGCGTGACGTTCAATTGATTCGCCCGTCTTCGGATTTGTGCCAGTTGCAGGCGGAACATCGAGCGGACTTGGTAAATAATCGACAACGGCATCAAGTACGAGCTGAACACCCTTATTCTTGAGTGCGCTCCCGCAGTAAACTGGAAACACCTCATTCGCGATAACCGCTTTACGTAGAATTGCCTTTAACTCAGAAAGTGAGGGTTCCTTGCCTTCGAGGTATGCGTTCATTACCGTATCATCTTGTTCAACAATGCGTTCTATGAGTTCAGCACGGTACTTCTTCGCATCTTCAAGAAGATTCTCTGGAATTTCTCCTTCAACTACCTCCTCGCCCATATTCCCCACGTAGGTGTACGCTTTCATTGTGAGAAGGTCGACCGCGCCCTCGTGTGCTGCCTCTTCACCAATGGGGATTTGCATGCGAATAGCCTTGGGTGAAAGTCGATCAAGAATACTCTTGTATGAATTTTCAAATGATGCTCCAAGCCGGTCAAGCTTATTGACGAAACAGACGCGCGGCACTGACGCCTCGTCGGCGTAGCGCCAGTTGGTCTCGGACTGCGGCTCCACGCCCGCGACGCCATCGAACACGACAACAGCGCCGTCAAGCACACGCATCGAACGCTTTACCTCAGCAGTGAAGTCGATGTGTCCCGGTGTGTCGATGATATTGAAACGGAATTTCTTGGATGCGTCCTTTTTGTCCTTCTCGCCAGTCTTGCTCCAGAAGCAAGTGATGGCGGCGGCAGTGATGGTGATACCGCGCTCACGCTCCTGCTCCATCCAATCGGTCGTAGTTTCGCCTTCGTGTACTTCACCGATCTTGTGCTGACTGCCCGTATAAAAAAGTACGCGCTCACTTGTGGTCGTCTTTCCTGCGTCGATGTGGGCAATGATGCCGAAGTTGCGCACTTTCTCAAGCGGATAATCACGGTTCATAAATAATAATGGATAAAAAAATAAAAAGCGCCGAGGCGTTCTCCAGAGAATAGCCTAGATAAAATAAATTGCAAAGTATGCAAAAATAAAAAGCCCACTCTTGCAGAGTGGGCTTAAAAATTATTGTGATTTGAAAATCACAATAACTGATGCGCTTCCATGATAAAGATTTGCTGTGCCTGTGGAAGATCACAGAACAAATCTCTCAGTTCTGCCCTTGTCTTTGGCATAAGGATACTCGAGACAACGCGAATATTTACGCCATCGTAAGTCCCGTTCATTTGTAAGTGGATACGAAGAAGTACCTCTCCTGCTGGTGTACAGAATTCCACGCACTTCCGCTGATAGCGGTAGCGCACTCGGATACAAATCGCATCTCGAGTCATCTGGTCTGCAATTTCATCCAGCCGCGCCAGCAGACGGGAGATACGTAAATTTCTTCTCCATGGATTGAATTCCGCAATGCACGACAACCACGTTGGCATGTAGTATGAATTGCCGGTAACGTTCTCGCTCCTCTTTGGAACAAGCTTAACCGTTGATGACATGATACGTCTCCCTATGTAATGAACAATGATAAACGGAAAATTTAACCCTGATCCGGATTTTTTGTAGCACTATTTAAATAAATAGTCAAGATTCGCACCTCCTCTACATCTTGCTTAACGGTTACCAGGCAAAATGTGCAAAAGCTTTATTAGCTTCAGCCATACGATGCATTTCGTCCTTTTTCTTTATCGCATCACCTTCATTCTTTGCGGCAAGGATAAGTTCATCGGCAAGCTTATCTGCCATTGGTTTACCTTTTTTTGCACGTGCAGCGTTGATAATCCAACGAAATGAGAGCGTAAGACGACGGTTCTGAGAAACTTCACGCGGCACCTGGTAATTGGCACCTCCAACACGACGAGAACGAACCTCCATGAGCGGTGAAACGTTACGCAACGCTGTCTCGAATGTCTCGAGAGGATTGGTACCGTCTTTTTCAATGGTAGAAAACGCGCGATAAACAACTGCACGCGCGGTGTCCTTCTTGCCATCCCACATGACAGCATTGATGAAACGATTGAGTGTTTCTGATCCATACTTAAGATCTGGGCGCCAAACTCGCTTCTTTTTAAGAGGTCGACGCATATTTATTTTGCAGAAGGACGCTTCGCGCCGTAACGCGAGCGTGAGCGACGGCGTTTATCAAGACCAGCGGTGTCAAGCTTTCCACGCACAATAGTATATTGCACGCCGATATCCTTCACACGTCCGCCACGAAGTAGCACGACTGAGTGCTCCTGAAGATTATGCGTCTCGCCTGGGATATAAGCGGTAACCTCCATACCATTTGTAAGACGAACGCGTGCGATCTTTCTGATAGCTGAGTTTGGTTTCCTCGGAGTCTTTGTCGTCACTTTAGTACAAACACCGCGTTTAAAAGGTGATGGATAGAAAGTTGGACGATTCGAGAGTACGTTAAAGCCGCGCGCAAGGGCGGGTACCTTCGTCTTGGACGATTTGTTCTTGCGGCCTCTCTTCGAGAGCTGATTGATAGTTGCCATGTAGAAAAGAAGACCCGAGGAGGGTCATCAAGTAATATAAAGGAATGCTGCGCGGAATGCAACTACAGTACTCTTATGTTTCGTCAATCGGTTCGCGATAAGGATCGGATGAGTATGGTCTGACTGTTGGTGGAGCAGGCCGTGTGGACGAAGCGGGAGGTGTTATACCCGATGAACTTGGGGACATTGGCGAAGACGGCACAGATCGCGATAGAAGTGGCGCCGATGCTTTATTAAATTCAATGTGTGGCTCCTCGTGATCCTCAAGCAGTTTTTCGCCGGTTGAGAGCTTTGGAGCTGTGTTCGTGGCGGCGTGCACCGCGATCTTCGTGTCGACGAGGGAGGGGGGGGTGATGCGCCGTGGTACCGGTGGGTGCACAGGACTGGAAGAGGCGACATTGCCCTCTGGATACGAATAGCTTGGCGATTGCAATGGTGGCGCATACGTCGGTGCTGGCGTGGCCGTCTGTTGGCGGGGTGGAATGGGCTTCTGTGATTTTTCTTGCGCACTTATTGTGACTGCCTCACTCTTCATCTCTTCCTGGAGAGGAACAAATATTTGGTCGTTCACGTCTTGTGCAATACCATCAACGGTTTGTTGATCGAGCTGTGCGTCTTCAGTGAGCGTCTTGATGAATTCCGTAGGATTTTTAAGACCGAGAAGAAGCAAAATTATTTCACGTTCCATAATGGTGCCTTGATCAATATGAAGCCGATATTTTTGCATGAGACCCCTTGCAATAACCTCCACCTTCCCACTTATGAAAAAAGAACGGATTGGCATCGGCAATTGCGAAACTACTGTTGAAAGATCTTGATCAAATGTTGGTTCCTGTGATGTGTTCATAATAAGTAATATTGATTATTTATTCCATATCCTTATCTTCTTTTGCTGCTGCTTTTTTTAAATTCGCGACAAACTCATCAAGCATCCGCTGTTCCTTTGTTTTGCTAATATCGGCACTGATACGAGATCCGGCTATATTTGCGGCCGTTCCAAGAATTGGAATCTTACCCCATTTATTCTTAAGCCTGTCTGCATATTCTTGTTTAGAACCTTTTTCGGAAGTTACGAAATCAACAGCAGCCTTTATCTTAGCTTCTTCTGCTTGAGCCGCCTCAAAATTCGTGGTTGCTTGCGCGAGTTTCGTACTTGTCGACGCAAGGTTTTGCTCGCCTGTCGCAAGATTTTTACGTGCGGTTCCTAATTGTCGTTCGGTTTCTTGCGCGGGAGCGTCATTGACGTGAAATGCGTCATTTCTTGCTTTTTCTTTCTCGAGACGTTCAACTTCCTCTTTCAACCTTGCCTGTTCCTGTTTGGCTGTTTCGTGTTCGTCTTTTGCCGTACTATGCGCGGCCGCCACCTCTGCCGTTTTATCTGATGCTTTTTTGAGCGACTTTGTTTCCTCAGCGGTTCTACCACGACCTTTCACGTCAGCTGCTATTTTGTTGTACGATTTTACGCTGGAATTAAGGTCTGCGGTATAGCCGCCCTTATGCCCTTTCCCGAGATCGAGACCGGCTCCTCTTGCCATTCCGGCTAATTTCGTGTTGCGAACGTCAAAGCTCGCATTCGCCACTCGCTTTTCAAGTGTATCCGCGATACCCCTGCCGACAAAGGTGCGGCCGAATGCCGTGTTACTCAATTTTTTTGCGGCATAACTACCACCAAGCCCTATAGTGTGTCGTCCCGTCCAGCCAATGCCACCTGCAGCAAGAGTTGCTCCGGAGAGTTTACTGGCTAGCTTAGTCGCCCCCGCAGCACCGATAGCACCCAGGTCCTTCGCCTTGATGGTTACGTAGAGTAGGAGTCCCATTGCGACGAGGAAGGAAAGCAATATTCCAGCGAAACCGGTAAGATTTGTGTTATTCAAGAACCCGAGCCACCCTCCAGACGCCACATTAAACCCAGTAATGAAATGCGCATCGGTAATAACGGCAAGCGCAACGTAAAGTAGAAGGAGGAGAACTGGTGCCGTTATAGTTTGCTTAAAAAGCGCATCACGCCACTCTTTCGATTTTCCAGAGAGCGCGGGTACTGCAAAGCCCGCAAAACCAACCGGTGAAAGAATGATGAGAAAGATAAGTGCGACAAAACGCGCGATGAGTATAAACGCGAGCGAAAACATCACAAATGCCGTGGTCATAAATAGTATGATGCTCAAAAATCCAATGAGCCATGAGTGATTGCCTGTGTAGATAGATGGATTACTCGTTGGATATAGGGTTGAAAATCCCAATTGAGACATGATTGCAGTCGAGATTCCTTCGTTCGAAGGACTCGTATTCGCCAATGAGGCAGGCGTCGGCAAAGAGCCTCCATTAATTTGCGTATAGAACTGGGTTGCAAGAAGATTGCCTACATCGATCACTGCCTCAGACAGGAAGAGGGAAAAATTAAGGAAGATTGCTGAAATGAGCAGAGCGGGAAGCATCTTTTTCCCCCATCCATAAAAATCAAGATCGAGAATCGTTGCAATTCCAGCGGCAAGAAAGCCGAATATTAAAAATATATTTCCGAGATCGCGCATGATTCTCCATGCGGTGCCAACGGCGGAAAGGTGTGTAACATAGGCACCCATGTTTATAACGGTATAGTATACCGAGTAGTCAAGCGTGAGTGCCGCGACACCAACGAGCCAGGCAAATAGACTTACAATCCACGTCATAATGCTATTAAATCCGCTAGCGGTAGTCTGTCCTGGATTTGAATTAATAGGCGAATCTGAGCCGAGGGGAACTGAGGCACTCGCTGATACCGATGTAGCTGGCGCGACTGTAACTGTGGAGGATGCAGCATGTACAGCGTGCGCAATACCCACCGTACTTGTAATGAGTGCTAGGGTTATGATCGAAATGAAGAGGAAGCGACGCATAATTATCCGCCGAGAGATGCCGGCAAGGTGCAAACTGCGCGCAATGTGGCCGAATTCGCGTTTGTACTAATTAGATTCATTTGATCGACGAGTGTGCCGCCCGAGACCGTAAGCGAGACGGTATTTGCTGGAGTCGATGTCGCTCCTCCGAAGACCTGTGCGTTTTGCTGCGCACTTGCAACATCATTTGCTGAAGGGGGCATTCCGGCGAGAGTTTGAGTATCAGTACCTAATGTGGAAGAATCTGTCGTATCTACCGTCTCGATTTTGTTCACGAGTGCTTGCGTAGGCGCAACATAGCCGAGCGCATTCTGTGCCTGTGTTATCACGGGATTTATTTCGGTCTGAATTGCGGCCTGTGCCGCGTTCGCTTCAGCCGTTGAGGAGGCGATAAACGTCATGAGTTCTGAATTTGAGATTTGCGATAAGGTTGGATTGCCGCTTGTGAAAGCGGTCGACGGTGATGAGGAAGAAACTTCCAGAGAAGTATTCGCTGCATTTGCGGCTGCTGTGCAAAAACTTGCGAGTGACGCCGCGCTTGTCGAGGCATTATTCGCGGCGGATGCGATCGTGTCCCACGCAGTTGTATAACTTGTAACGTTATTTGATACCGTCTGTGCCATTGCAGTCGCCGCTGCCGCCACGGATGTCGTATCTGGTGAGTAGTTATTTAGTTGTGTAGAAAGAGATGGGCTCACTGAACTTGAAGACTGTGAAGCTCCGAGGAGACCATTAACACCCCCCATTACTTGACTAAAGATGTCTCCTACAATCGCGCTAAGTGCACCATCGATTTGGTTTGCAGAGATAAGTTGCGCATATTCTTGACTGAAACCTGCGTCAACAACAGCCTTTTGCGCGTAACCGGAAATAACGGAACCCGGAGTCTCCACATAGCCAGGGGAGCCATCTTTATTGAAACAGGTAGCGCTCGTGGTAAATCCATTTGATGTTGGTGTAAATCCGCTATTTGTTGATGTGGTGGGATCGTAGGTAGGAGGTCCTCCGCCACACCATGAAAGAAATCCTCCTGATTGGAGCAGATCTTGTTGTCGATTCCCTTGCGCTTGACTCACGAGAGCGCCGAGTTGGCCCTGTGCCGCTTGATCGAGCATATAGGGGTTATTTTGAGACTCGGTTGTAAGCGCGAGCCATGAACCAACACCTCCTTGCGACCAGTTACCCGCGAGATAAGAATTTATATCGGGAGATGATTGGTCAAGTGTGCACTGATTCGCCGCGTAGAAACCGGCGAGATCTGTCCCACGCACGTAAGAATTCTGAAGTGATTCAGCGATTGCACTCCCGAATGGCGAATTAAATACACCCTGGGAGATTTCGCCTATGAAAGGTTCTGCGACTGCATCTCCAACCGCTTGTAAATTCACTGCAATATTCGGTACAAATGATGGTTGACCAGTACTATTAGATCCATTGATGAAGTTAATTATGCGTGCCGTCATGCTTTGCAAGAGTGTTTTAATAGCCGCCTGAGCCAATGGGATAAGTATTATTGAATTTATGCACGAACCTAAAGTCGCACCTGCCGACATGTTTGTCGTCATATCCTCTACCCCAGAGTTATTGGGAACACTTGCGGCGCTACTGAATGCGCTGGCGGCGGCGCTAACAAGACCCCCCATACAACTTGGCCCGGAAGCTAATACCGGCTGCGGTGCACTGAAAAATACTGCGGATACCACAAGCGTGAGAGTGAGTAGTATCGCGAGCACGTTGGTAAAAGGTTTTTTGCTCATTGTTTTCCAGTCGCAGCCTGTTGTCGCGCGGTCAGATTAGCCATGGCATTTACAAATAACGCCCCTGGCGTTCCGGCAGGAAGCGTGACACCCGCCACCGCGTAAATATTGGCAAGGGTGGTAAACGCGTCCTCGACATTGAGTTCCGTCGAGGGGTACTGTTGAAGTGCGAATATCGTAGCCAAAGGGTCGGTGTTTACTCGTGCAAAGTCTGCGTAAATTTCACTCAGACGCATAATCGAGTTTATGATTACCAGATCGACAGGCGCAAGTTCTTGCGGCACTTGAAGCACCGCAATTCCGCTAGCTAATTTTCTATACGCATTTGAAAGTGTGACGAGGTTGGCAAGTGCGGAGGTGTTACCGTCTTCCACGACAGACTGCAAATATCCGACTCCACTCATCGTCGTGTTAACTGCATTTTCTTTTAATACCGCTCCCGCTGCGACTGCAAAATTCTTAAGCGCAGAAGTTCCCGTACCGTAAACCGCAAGGTCTTTCGCATTTTTGAAATCAGCCGTTAATGACACTTGCTGCAAAAGTTGGGTTATAGCCTGCTCGGCGAGAGTATTTTCCTGACTAGCCGTGAGACCGACACCGCCGTTTGTCTGTTCCGCCGAAAGGTAGAGTGTGAAAAAATCTTTCGCAAAAGTATCGGTTAGGGTGCCTTCGGTCGGAGCGGTGAGTCCGTATGTGGCATAGTCAATGCTGGTACTTGCCACGGGTGTTGAGGTTGCAATTGGAATATCTGCGATTGCTTTGGGGACAATGAGACCTTTTGCAACAGCTTCTCCATCAGTCATACCGAGGTGGAAATAGTCGGTGGTGGTGCTATTTACGGGAATTCCATATAGCGGTTTCTCCCAGTCAGGAAGGCCGTCACCATTTGAATCTTTTGTGGCTATTGCTTGCAAGAGAGCCGTTTCGGTAAACGCCTGCGCCACGGGTGGATCCCCGACACCACGCGCAAGCACGTATACACCAACAATAAGCGCAATTGAGAAAAGCGTTGCGGCTGGAACTCTCCAATTTCTAAGAAATTTTCCCCTCATACGTATGCTGCCCTTAAAGTATAGCAGTCATGACGAAAAGAACTGTCGTAATCTGTGCATATGATATTATTTCACCATGAAAAAAATCGTGCGGATCTGTTTACTGGGAATCAGTGTTTCTCTTGGTTTTATTTTTCTTTGTGGAAGCATTCAGAAGGTATCGGCTACTTCTGTTTTATTTGACCGCCCACTTATGATTGGCTCTCAGGGAAAAGATGTCTACGCGTTACAAAAAATCCTCAACAAGAATCCGGCAACACGCATACAGGGTGTCGGACCTGGATCCCCAGGGAAAGAAACTTTCTATTTCGGCTATCTTACGCAAAATGCCGTCATTCGTTTTCAGGACAAATATGCAGACGAAATCCTAGCGCCTGCAGGGCTTACCCAAGGCAGTGGATATGTCGGATATTACACGATGGATAAACTCAATGCACTTTCAACAGTAAACCCGAATTCTCAAACTATACCGTTAGCGGCTTCATCAACCGTGTTGTCTCAAAATCCGAATTTGGCTCACCTGAATGAATTCATCGCAGCAATAGATGCGCTTGGGAAGAAGCAAGGGATGGACGCCACAAAACTCATATCTATCGAAAAAGCCATACGAACGACCGCGGCCTCCTCCACGACTGACTTTCGAAAAGAATTTCTCAAGGAGGCGCCGCTCGCAATCGCAGGAACAGCATATTCCTCCATGCCAGGATTCCCGGGCATCATCCGGGATGTTTTAGTATCCCTAGGTCTCGTCCATGTTGCGGAAGCAGGAAGTGGTGTTCCATTTGGAGGCGCACTCACATACGCAATTCCCTGCACATGTGCAGAGGGTGTCTGGTATATTTTTATCCGACCGCTACCTCCCTCATACGCAACACTCTTGAGTTATGAAACGGGAACCCAATTATTCGAAAGTTACAACACACCAATGACAACTGAACTGCTTGGATTCTATACACCCGGTCCGCCTGCGTGTTGGTTTTATGCTGGGGTAACTTGCGCTTTTCTTCCCCAGGAAGGCCTCATTTCTCCCGTGCTCGGTTCTGCTCCGTAGAAAGCGCGAGCCACGCAGACAGCGACAGGTCTTCCGCGCGCGCCTTTTCCGGAATGTTCCCAGGAGAAAATCCCGCTTCGAGGAAATTTTTCCGCACAAATTTACGTTTATGTGCGAATCCTGCATGCAAAAGTTTGAAGAATTGTTTTTCTTCATTATGTGTAGAAAAACTCTTCCGTGAAATATTGCGGATAGTGAGCACAGCCGAATCCACCTTCGGTGCTGGTTTGAAAGCGCCGTGTGGAACTGTAAATTCATACTTTGGCGTACCGTACGCCTTCACTGAAAGCGAAAGGATGCTCTCTTTTTTTGAGCACGCAATACGACGAACAACTTCCTTCTGTACCAAAAGAGTTATCGAGCTCGGTTGATTGCTTGATTCAAGGAACATGCGGAATATCTCGCCTGTAAGATAGTACGGTATGTTTGCGACAAGAACGTAGCCCTCTGGGAGTATCGTGGGATTGAAGGTGCGAATATCGCCTTCGGAAAGCTCGAGACGGCCTTCGGTAATCTCAGGCGCGAAATCAATACGCAGTTTTTTGAAAAGCTCCGGATCAGCTTCAAGCGCGATAACCTTCCTTGCCCGTTTTAAGAGTTCCCGCGTGAGCATGCCCGTCCCAGGGCCGATTTCAAACACGACTGCGTTATTCGCAAGCTCAGCAACCAGTGCGATGCGCTCTGCAATTCGCGCATGTACCAGAAAGTTCTGCCCGAGCGATTTTTTAGCATACACCATACTCCTGATGATAGCCTGTTCCTTGGCATTTTTCCGTATGTTGACAACTGGCGATGCGATACATATTCATCTACACAACCTAGCTTGGTAAATGCACAGACGTCACTATAGATTGATTGAGTGATGTCAGACTGAATGCTCGTCTTTTCTACAATTATAGCTTATTTCGTCGTAAATCCTAACGCGATGTCTACATTGTTTTGAATGAATGGGCCCGTGGAAGAAATGATGACCTACTGTTGAGTCGTAGTGGAATTCACATTGGGTTCATTGCCTATTAGGCTAGGCATAAAAAACGTAAAAAAGTAGTAGAAAGAGGCAAGGAGGACCAACAATCCCACAATGCCACTAGCGATGGGAAACCTTCGACCGGACGTCGGCTGCCTCGCGGCAAGTGCGGGTTTAAGAGTCGTGAGATTTTGATAGATTTTATAAAGATAAACGGCAGAAAAAGTGTTGATGAGCAACGTGATTATTGTGTTAATTATTATAAGCAACGTTATTTCTCCAGGCATGGTTATAAAAACAACACTTAGTAGCACCCTTAGTAGGTATATAGGTATGGTACATATATAGAGTAGTAAAAGTCTTACACAAATATCCCACCAATAACCCCGCACATACTCACGACTCTGGAGTAGCGCATTTAGCCCGCGTTTCCCTTCGATAACCAGCACGAAAGGACTGAATGAAAACCATATAGACATTATGACGCCCGGAACGATAAGCATGACAAAGCCGCCAGTCATAACGAAAAATATGAGAATCGCCACCCAGAGCACGGAGAAAAGTAAGGAGAAACCAGCGCGAAATGATTGCATAATCCCGTCTCCCTTAGATAGAGCGTAGATGACACCCGTACTCGCAGGGAAAAGAAGCAACAGGCTTAGAATATAGGCGAGACTCTGTGCCATTCCACCCATGATTTGCCCAAATCCTAAAAGAAGATAGGGAATGCCGATGAGTACTATGAGGGTCAGGAAGTGTTCTTTGTAAAGTGCGAAAGAATCTGAGAAAAGCTGTCCGATCGAGGCGAGCTCTTGGTTATTGCCAATCTGATTGGAAGGTATTACCGTTCGATCTCCATTTGACAATGGGGTTGGCGGTTGAGTCACGGTTGGATTCAGAGCCTCATTCACATCGGAAGCCTGCCATCCAGCGGCAATAAGGGATTTTGAAATTTCTTCTTTTGAGACCCCGGCGGCAAGCTGCTGCCGAACGTAGTCAAGGAGCTGTTGGTTAATCATTGAAACTAATTATGGCAGATAAATTATCAGAAAATTGGTTATCCACAGGGAGGTATTTAGTCTATATGAATATCAATGCCTTCTGTTTCGTCGTAAACCGCAAGCGAACGGTCGAGGTCATCTAGGAAGGACGAGGGTTCGGCCGCAAAGTCGCTGCCGTATATCTTGCGTACGCGTGCAAGTGTGAGAAAGAGACGCTCTTTCGCGCGTGTCATCGCGACATAAAAAAGCCGTCTCTCCTCTTCCTTATCACGATTGTTATCGCCACCCATCCCTTGGTGCGGGAAAAGACCCTCCTCCATACCACTCACGAAGACTGTGTTGAACTCAAGTCCTTTTGCCGCATGAACAGTCATGAGTGTAATACCTGTTCCCTTGCCTTGATCCATCTCATCTTGATCGCTCGCGAGAGCCGCCTCGGCAAGGAAAGCAGCAATACCTTCCCTACCGGGCAGCGTATCATGTCGTGCGGCGACTGACGCAAGCTCTTCAACGTTTTCGAACCGTTCGCGATTCTCTGTGCTCCCTTCATCGAAAAGCATCTTGCCCATGCCGCTCTTCTCAACGACGAGCTTCACGAATTCTGAGGGAATAAGCGAGAGCGCATCCCGTGAGAGCTCATTCACGATACGCTCGAACGTTTCGACTCTTGCAAGTTCTCCGGCACGGAGCACGGAACGCTGTCCCGCCGCAAGCTTGCCGAGCGTCACGCGGCCAATCCCACGCGAAGGGTTCGCAGCGGCACGCAGTTTGTCCGCTTCGCGCGATGGATCGAGCGCAAGCCGCACCCATGCGAGCGTATCCTTTACTTCCTTGCGCGCGAAGAAGCGTGTGCCGATCAACTTGTACGGCACACCAGCCTTAAGCAGACCTTCTTCAAGCGCGCGGGATTGAAAGTTAGTACGAAAGAGCACTGCGACTTCCTCGGAGAGGGTACCGGTCTTCATTAACTCCCGTATTTTCAAAGCAATCCAGCGTGCTTCGTCTTCGGCAGAGCGCGCTAGATGGATGACGATGGGTTCGCCTGCGGCGTTCTTGGTCGTCGAAGATTTCTCTTTGCGATTTTTATTCTTTTCGATGACTGTGTTCGCCGCGTTTACCAGATTCCTCGTCGAACGATAATTCTGCGCAAGAATAATCGTCTGTGCTCCTGGATATGTCTTATCGAACCCGAGGAGATTCTCAATTGTCGCGCCACGCCAGGTATAAATGGTTTGATCAATGTCTCCAACGACGAAGATATTTTTGTGTTTCGCTACGAGCAGATTTGCGAGACGACCTTGAAGCGCGCTCGTGTCCTGATATTCGTCGATGTGCAAATAGCGCCAACGATCCTGTGCGAGGGATCGGACATTAGCATGTTCCTCAAGCAGACGAAGCGGGAGCGCAATGAGGTCATCGAAATCGAGTGCTTTCTCCGTTGCGAGCACCTTTTCATACTGGAGCCATGTCTCTGCAACAACGCGCGAACCAAAACTACCGTGCGCATACTTCTCATAGAATTCGCTCATGCGCATCCCTTCCCCTTTTGCCCGTGAAATGCGGCCGAGCACTGAGCGCGGCGAGAGTTCCTTCGTCCCAATATCGAGCGCCTTGAGCACGGCAGTTATTGCTTTTTCTGAATCATCGCGATCGAACACCCTGAAGAAACGCGGAATACCGATGACCTTGCCATGACTCTCCAGTAATTCTCGGCCGAGACCATGGAAGGTTGCGATAAACGGCACAGCACGATCATCACCGAGCATCGCGCGGATCCTGTTTCGCATCTCGCGGGCAGCCTTATTGGTGAATGTGACGGCGAGAATTTGGTCAGCTGGAACACCCTCACAGATAAGATGGTATATACGCGTTATGAGTACGCGTGTTTTACCACTACCAGCACCTGCAAGAACCGAGATGGGGCCATCCAGAGCGAGTACTGCCCGCTTTTGTTCTTCATTCAATCCTTCAAGATAGTTCATCGTTCGAAATATAACGCACAAATCGTTCTCCACAGCTATCGACCGAGGCGGTTGACTGTTGACCTTTTTCAGCTACACTATAACTTGTAGCTGATTAAGGATGTATTCAAGAAATGGCTTATGTACATTGTATGTAGGCCATTTTTGTATGCGAAAGACTCACCAGATTCCCTTGTTTGTCTATTAAACTCAACCAACAATTTCTTATAATAGGGCTTGCTATTATTGCAGGAAGTGCGGTCATAGTAAGCGCCACAACATTCCTACCAAATCGCGCATTCGCCTTTTGGCCGTTTTCTACAAACAATACAAATACCACGGATAGTACGATTATTCCAAGCGCTTCAACGCCTGCACTCATTGCGCCTGTAAACGAGAATCCGAATATAGAGACACCGCTTACGCTTGCTACTTCGGATGGTTCAGCGCTTGTTTCCTATACTGGAATAAGCGGAACAATTGCTGACATTTCAAATGTCACTCCCCCAGATCGAATTTCACTTTATGTTGTGCGTCCAGGTGATACGCTCTCGACGATTGCCAAAATGTTTGATGTTTCGGTTAATACTATCGTCTGGGCAAACAACCTTCCGAGTACACGTGACATACAGCCTGGCAATACACTGCTCATCCTGCCGATTTCCGGAATCCAACACACGGTCACAAAAGGAGAAACACTCAAGTCGATTGCAGAAAAATATAGCGCTAATGCAAATGAGATAGCGCAATTTAATGGACTTGATTCATCCGTAGCTCTCACTGTTGGTTCGACGGTAATTATCCCGGGTGGTGAATTCTCTCCATCGGGGATAGGGACATCTATACGTAAAAATGGTAAGTACCGAGTTGGTCCTGAGCCATATCTCGGGGGTAGTGGCCCCGCACAATCTGGTTATTACAGCAATCCGATGCCTGGCGGTATCATAACTCAAGGCATCCATGGTTGGAATGCCGTTGACATCGGTGCGCCACTCGGCACACCAATCCATGCTGCCGCAAATGGTATAGTCATCGTGTCACGCGATAATGGCAGTTGGAATGGCGGTTACGGTAATTATGTCGTTATCACGCATGATAATGGAACACAAACGCTGTATGCACACATGAAACGTTCTGCTGTTTCCGTGGGTCAATCCGTCTCATCGGGTCAGATCATTGGTTACGTTGGTATGACGGGTCTTACGACCGGGCCACACGTCCACTTTGAGGTTCGTGGTGCAGCGAACCCATTTCGTAATTGCACAGTTGGCACTATTTGCGAACCGCAGTAGCAGTTCCTGCTGTATAACCTGAATTACTTGAGCTCCTTTAGTAGAAGTACGAAGCTTCGTATATTTCACATGCGCCTATCTATCTTCCTTGTTCAATAGTTCAGACTTTGAAGTTTCCTACTTCAAAGTAAATCCTGAGACAGAATTACAGGTGTTTAACACAAGTCGTGGCGGCGGGGTCAGCTTCAAGTCGTTTCTCTTCTATTTTGTCGCCACAAATTTCGCATTTCCCATATATTTTCTTTTCTATTCTTGAGAGCGCCGAAAGCACGATATCATAACGCGTCTCTAGATCCATAAGAATCGCGGCATTCCCTTCATGACTCATAACTACTTCTGCTTGATCAACAAGATCCGCTTCAGTTCCAATTTCCGTCGGAACAGGCTCCCAATCGTCTGGAACATGAGGATTCCTACGGCCAATACCTCCCATCTCCAATTCGAGTCGAATCTTTTCCGTTTCAAGTTTTTTTCTAAAATATTCAGTCTTCATATTCGAATGATAGCAAATGCTATTACAATAGATTTGGGGAGATTTTAAATTCTCCTACTTTTTAAGTACGTGAGGTTGCAAGTCGTTGCAGTATCTCAGTAAATGCCGCTGGATCGCGAGCTATAATGAGTGTTTTCTGATCCCAATAACCGTAAAGAAGAATGCTTTTCCCTGTAGAATCACGGTAGACACGCACATCATGATTAGCGATGGTTTCATCCGAAAAGACAGTTGAAGAAAGCGTTGGCGAAATCGCTGTTGTCGTTGTTGTGGCAAGAAACATGTTAATTTCTGCGAGGGTTTTTGG
Organism: bacterium; assembly: GCA_021833245.1. Classification (GTDB taxonomy): domain Bacteria; phylum Patescibacteriota; class Minisyncoccia; order Phycocordibacterales; family Phycocordibacteraceae; genus C7867-001. Next base: position 50,166 of record JAKBGA010000001.1, read on the forward strand.
CCCGACCGAGCCATATCCCGTGGTAAAAGGTGAGCCGAAAGAAATTATGCTATGGGCAGACTGAAATGCCTCTACTGCTTTTTCAGTAAGTGGGCCATAAAAGCCGGTGGGAGGAACGGAAAGTAGGCCGTTATCTGCAAATGCCTGCTGGAGCAGCCTTACCTCTTCACCATGCTCTCCGAGGAAAAGGGTGGTGGTTAAAATGGGGATTGAGGTCACGGTTGAAGTTGCCGTTGGGTACGGTGGGAAAAGTAATCCGAGGTCACTACGTATGCTAGACTCCCACGAAAGCATTCCAGAAAATGTGTCGCGATATGATAGGACAGAGAGTATGAAAAATGGACTCTGTTTACCACCCACATTTATGACACCCGCCATGCTGCCAGCGGCCTGTATGTTACGCAGCAAAATATCAGGTGCTGGCACGTTGAGTGCGGAAAAAATGCTCTCGGTATTGTCGGTCGAGCTCGCTGTATAGAGAAGTCGCACGGCACCTTGCGCAAGAGGGCGGTTAACTGACTCTTCAATCGCTTGCATAAGAATCGGGCCTGTGCCCGATATTTGTTCGCGATCGTCAACGAATATCGGAGCCGATGCACTTGGTATGAGCACTACGGGGGCCGTGATTTTCATATAGTGCATGTATGCGACATATGCACCACCCATACCGGCAATTAAGAGCAGCGTTCCTGCAATAATATATAGAAGATTATTGTGCGAAGATTTTTGTGGGGTTGTTTGAGAAGCTACCTGCAGTGAGTCTTGTTCAGCTGCGAGAACGGTCGCCATTGAGGCGTGAGTTTCTTTCATTCGGTTGGAAAAGTCACTCGCGTATGTCTCAATTGAGGTCGATCGCACTGGCTCTGGTGATTTGATTGGCGGCGGCTCTAGTTTCTGGACTGGGGGTGGTGGAGGTGGGGGTGGGGGTGGAAGAGATTTAACCTTTTCTAAGTCTAAGGCTGGCGTTACTTTTGTGGTGTTAATGGTTATTGGACTTTTCGCGAATGGCGTAAGGTCAGGGACGCCACCCTTTTTAAGAGTGGCCATATCGCTCTCAAGTGTGCGAATATATTTTTTAGGCGCGCCTTTCCCAAAAGGAATATTTGTATCCATTGCTTCTTAATAATAACGTACTCGGAACAGCGAATAGTGAGTTATCCCTAGTAAATAACATCGACAGAATCAAACACTCTAATGAATTTAACTTCGTGAAGAGATTATAAATTTATGTGGGTCGTCACACATGTCGGTAAACGCGTGTGTCGCCTCCTTAAGCTTGCTCGAGGAAGACTTCCCGAAGGAAATTACCTCTACCTGACAACCCTCGTTCATATCAAGATATTGTATGAGCGGAACAAAATCCCCATCACCTGTGACTAGAACAACGGTATCGAGCTTTGGGGCGAGTTTGACTGCGTCAATCGCTAGGCCAACGTCCCAGTCTGCTTTTTTCGCGCCATCTGCAAATACTTGAAGATCTTTTACTTTCGTTTCTATGCCAATTTTAGTAAGTGCTTCAAAAAAATTTTTCTCATCTCCACTTTCTGTCTTAATTACATAAGCAATGGCACGCACAAGGATACGTCCACCTACAGCCTCTTCGAGAATTTTCCCGAAATTGACACGCGCCTTGTAAAGATGTTTTGCACTGTGGTAAAGATTTTGCGTATCAATAAATACTCCTACGCGCTGTGCTGGATGTTTAATAACTGTCATAAAAGTGCTTATGTAAATAAATAAGATAATAAAAGTAACAAAACGCTACTTTCCCATTCTACCAGAATAAAGGTGTTATTTCTTTAACCCGAGTTTTTTGATAAGCGCATTGTAGCGACGCTTATTGTTCGTTTCAAGATAGTGCAAGTGATTACGACGATCGGCAACCATCTGAAGAAGACCTCGGCGAGAATGAAAGTCCTTTGGATTCTTCTTAAGATGCTTTGCAAGCTCGTCAATTTGCTTTGAAAGAAGTGCGACTTGCACGTCCGGTGAGCCAGTGTCAGCATCATGTCGCGCAGTACTTTTTATAACCGCTGCCTTTTTCTTAGCCGTAAGCATGGATAAGAGCTATCTTACCACGCCTTCCCCGTCTACGCAAGTTTTCTTGTGAATTTATCACGATTTCGCACAATATTAGTGGTACTATATTCTCGGTATGCCTATTGAGATAGTAAAGCGGCAATTCCTTGAGTACCTCGAGATCGAACGTGGCCGAGCGGTGAAAACCATTGAAAATTATAATCACTATCTCACTCGCTATTTCATCCAAATGAACATCGTGAACGTGAGGGATATCAACGAAAAGAGTGTGCGCGAATTTCGCTTGTGGTTGAACCGCCAACCGGGCACTAACACTGCCCTAATGAAACGTCGTACTCAGAATTACTATATGATTGCGCTACGTGCATTTTTAAAGTTCTTACACAAACGTGATATACCAGCCATTTCCCCGGAAAAGATTGAGCTTGCAAAACTTTCAGAACGTCAACTCGATCTTATCACCCCTGTCGAATTGGAACGCCTCATGCAAGCACCACGTGAGGCATTTAAAAATGAGAAGAATCGGGATAAAGCGCGAACTTACTTGCGAGATGGCGCGATTCTTGAACTTCTATTCTCAACTGGACTACGTGTGTCCGAGCTCTGTTCGCTTAACACTGATATAGATTTAACACGTGACGAATTATCTATACGTGGCAAGGGTGATAAAGTTCGCGTTGTTTTTCTCTCGTCTGCCGCAAAAAGTGCGGTACGTGAATACCTGGGAGCGCGGAATGATATGGAAGAGGCGCTCTTCGTCGAAGGTAGACCGAATAAACTGCACCGAATTATTCCACGCGATGTGCAACGCCACCTTAAATCCTATGTTGCTCGTGCAGGTATCACGAGTGTCGTAACTCCACACACACTCCGCCATGCTTTCGCCACAGATTTGCTCAGTAATGGTGCTGACATTCGATCAGTGCAACAGCTTCTCGGCCATGCCTCTATTAACACGACTCAGATTTATACACATATAACCGATGCTCACTTGCGCGAGATTCACAAAAAATATCATTCCCATAATCGTGATTAATCTGAAGCGTTTTGTTCACCCCAATAATCTTCAGATTTACCAACGTTCTCGATATCATCCCCGCATGAATGGTTAGCTCGGGTATTCCCTCATACTCATATTACGTTAGCTTGTGATAGGGTTGTTAATTTTGTACGGTACAATGTATTACATGCATATAGTCTCGTGGAATGTGAATGGACTGCGTTCGCTCACGAAAAATGATTATTGGGGGTCTTTTTTAAAAGGTGTAAAACCTGATATTTTTTGCCTTCAAGAAACAAAGGCAAGTCCAGAACAAGTGCCTGAAGTAATGCTTTCCCCTGCCGGATTTTCATCATTTTTCTCATCATCACGAGTTAGGAAAGGTTATAGCGGCGTTGCGATTTATTCAAAAATCGAACCTTTATCCATTATCTACGGCATGGGAATAAAAGAATTCGATGAGGAAGGCCGTCTTGTCGGGACCGAATATAAAGATTTCTGGCTCTTGAATGCGTATTTCCCTAATGGCGGCCGTGGTCCTGAACGAATTAATTATAAGTTACGTTTTTATGATGCGTTCCTTGCGTTCGCGGAAAAATTGCGTAAGCGGAAACCGATCATATTCTGTGGCGACGTAAATACCGCGCATGAAGAATTGGATCTCGCACGGCCAATGGAAAACAAAAATAATACTGGCTTTTTATCAGAGGAACGCGCATGGATAGACGAAGTTATAAACGCCGGTTATATCGATTCATTCCGTCATTTTCATCCCCGTACAAAGGGGGCTTATACTTATTGGGATTTGTTCACTCGTGCACGTGATAGAAATATCGGGTGGCGTCTTGATTATTTTTTTGTTTCGAATGAGCTCATAAAACGAATTAAGCGAGCGGGAATCTATGCCGACGTTTATGGCTCCGATCACTGCCCTATCTCAATAACATTATAAAGGACACTTATCCACAAGCATGTCCTTTACATTTATATTTGCAAGGATATATTTATTAAAGAGCGGTAGTTCTTTCTTGGATCATTATCGGCATCAGAAATAGCGCAAAACCTTGAGGCTCCTGCTTTCGCAAGCGGCGATCCGCTACACAAGCCATAATGGCATGATTCCTTACATGGTTGAAGCGCTGGAAGAATACAAAACAAAAGCCACACCAAAACTCGGATTGAGACCCAATCATTTACGCCCCACAACTCCTATTTGTCTCAATCCATCATCGGGTGGCTTTGTTGTTTATGTAATAAACGTTACACGTGTAACGTTTATAAATGCCTTTTCATTAAAATAATACCTCAACACACGTGATGTTTCTCCATTATGTGCTTTATTTCCTCATCTTCTGCTGCTTCACGACGCCGTTTCCCAGCCTCTCCGAGCTTCTGCAAAGAATTATCAGACATGTTGAAAATCTCATCAGCTCGTTTATCAAGATATTCCAGTGTGTTGAGACTTGAATTATCAAGAACTTCTTCAAGAAGTGCATTGAGTATGTGGCCTATTTTTGGCCCTGATTTCACGTGAAACTTTTCCATTATATAGTTGCCATCGATTTTAAGCATTGTCACGGATATGGGATCACGGAGTGCCTGATCAACCATTGCCTTATATTTTCTGAAACGAAATGGCTGTTCTTTCGGCCTCCCTGTACCGATTCGATCACAAATACGTAAGTTGAGCAGATCCCATATGTTATCCTTACCTACATTCTTTATCATACGACGAACGGCCGAAAGAGTAATCTGATCTGGATCCGAAAAAAACATATGCCAACGAACCAATTTTACAACTTTTTCTATTGTTTCCCGTGAAAAATGTAGATTCTCAAGCGCTTTTTTTGTTACACGTGAACCAACAACATCATGGCCATGGAATGTCCAATCCTTTTTTTCATCTGACCAACGACGGGTCTCTGGCTTTGAAACATCGTGGAATAGACCTGCGAGGCGTATATCAAAATTATAATTTTTATCTGCTGCATGTTGCACGGTGCGCATGAGATGGCCAAAAACATCGAAACTATGGGCCTGATTTTGTTTAACGCCAATGCCACGTGTTAGATCTGATGAGATAAATTCTAGGATACCAAGTTGTTGCGCTAGAATAAATGCATGCATTGGTTGATTTGATTTGAGTATTCTAACAAGCTCATCACGAATTCTTTCACGTGAAACATTGTTTAAATGTTTACTATTTTTACTAATCGCTTCAGCAGTCTCACCATCTATACCGAAATCAAGTTCGGCAACTAGCCGTACTGCGCGTAACATACGCAATGCGTCTTCATTTAAACGTTCGTAGGCATTACCGACAGACCGTATTATTTTGTCTTTTATATCATTTTTACCGTTGAAAGGGTCAATGATATGTCCTTTAAAATCATCGAGTGCTATGGCATTAATCGTAAAATCGCGACGTGCAAGATCCTCCAGAAGCGAAACCCCGAACTCAACCTTATCTGGCCGACGTTTATCTGAATACCCAGATTCAATACGATAAGGGGTTATTTCAATAATATCGAGACATGTATTTTTTGAGTTAGTTTTTACACCAACAGTACCAAAATTATTTTCATAAAATGACTCCGGAAATAGCGCCTGGATCTGCTCCGGTGTAGCGTTAGTAGTAATATCCCAATCTTTTGGTTCTCTTCCGATCATTAGATCGCGAACGCATCCACCAACGAGATACGCTTCGAATTTAGATTCACGTAACCTGCCTGAAACTATTGAGACCTCGACCGGGATGTTGTACGGCATGGACGAATCAATCGTAGCACAATGTGGATGGTTTTTTAGCGATTGTGCCGTAATATGCATATACGCCCCGATAGTGAAACGGATATCACGCGACGCTTCGGACGTCGAATTCTGGGTTCGACTCCTGGTCGGGGCACTAGAAATCTTGATAAGTGCCATGCTATCATGCTGCGGAGACGCGGGTATGGTTCAATGGTAGAACATCTGGTTGCCAATCAGATGATGGGAGTTCGATTCTCCCTACCCGCACAGCAGTCAGCAGCCTATTTTCAGACCGCGAGGTCTCTATTTCAGTTCGCAACCGCGAGGGTCACTTGCACACAAAAGCGCGATATTCGTCGCGCTTTTGTGTTAATCGGCGAGCGTGATGATGCGATCGCATGGATGTTCTAGCAGTTCACGCTTCTATTCATGACCTCCGTTCTTCAAGAGATACTTTGCGTATTTTCAGACGTCTATTTCTTTTGCCTTCAACTGAGGATGGTTCTCTAGTACTCAGTATTTTGGCCCTCTCTTAAGAGTCGTGATGCCAGAGCAACAGTGTCTATGGAGAAATAGTTTCATGAAATTGATATTTCAAATCCACGAGTTGGTCAGAAAAATGTGAGCAGGGTCATGCTGACACATTTTGAACTGACACATCCCGTGTGATTGGGTGTGGAATGAGATACATGTTTCGGAAATATGGAGGAAAATTTATACATATTTTATAAACTGGGTTACACCTTGTACTATTCTGAACAAGAACCCGTTGGACATGTGGCCATGTGTTTCGTGGTGTCCTTGTTTCGTATGCAGCTTCCAAAGTGATACAAAATGTAGACTATAAATTAAGTCTGTGATAAATTCACATCAGATGTAATCTGTGTGTGAATTTTCAAACAAATAAAGTGAGGAGCAAAGATAACGATGGAAATGGATGAGAACAATGGACGCGACGAAGCGTCTTACCACGTGAGTAAGATAATAGACGACCGCTCCTATGTGAGCGGTGCACCAATCGATCCTATGTTTAGGGTAGAGTGGGAAAGTAAAAAATCCACCCTTCTGGAAAGGATTGATCAGATCATTGCATCAAGGTCTGATAGATAAGTCCAGTAAGGAATATTACGACGAGCGTATCCGGTTAGTGGAGTACGCTCGTTTTTTATAGATGATTATCATTTCTCGAGTTATTGTACTTTTTATTTTTTAATATGATTCCGATTCCCACATTGTGTTCTATATAATCAATTGCGGTCTTGAGAAGACTCACACTGTTATTAAACTTTCCAAGACCAACTTTGCAGTTTAAACAAAGCAATCCCCGTACTACCATTGTTTCGGGGGAATAATCTAGCGCGGGTCTTTTCATCGGGGAACTACATATTCCACATAATCCATGCTGTTGTTCAAACAATTCCGCATACAGCTGTCTGTATAGGCTCGCTGTTCCAAACAATAAGGCTAATTTCTTATCGTCAAGACATTGCCGACAACATGTTTTTCCATCAACTGGAGGATTCTTCTCGCAATTCGGACAGATACCCATCGCCTTAAGCGCAGCCCTGCGTTTCCTTTGATAATTTAAAAACCGTTGTCTATCATATTCTGACCTCCAAGATTTAGACATAAATTACTATCCACAATAATATACTGTGGATAATTGATAAAGTGGAAAAAGGTGTTAGTACTGGGGATAAAGGACAATTACTCCTAGTAAGACTTTATTACCGTCCTAAAGTTTATCGAGTAAACAAGCCATATTTCTAAAAGTCGTAAAAACCTTCTATAAAGAGGGTTGATATATTTAATCTGACCGAAAAAAGTTGAGTTAAAGGAAAAAATTGTATCTAATTTTTAATTCTCAAATCCTATCTCTCTTGCTCTGAGTCGAATATTTGATACATTACCTAGAACTATCTGCCGTGAATCGCTTAGAACTGTTAGGATGCTATTAACGGGCCGGAGTATGCTGGCAGTACGCCTGCTTTGGGAGCAGGTAGACCGAGTTCGATTCTCGGCGGCCCGATTGTTATGGCATATGTGCAACTAAAATCGCCTCAAGTATGGAGATATTTGTTGTAAAATTGGTTATCGAGATTGCAACTGGTTCAGCAAGAAGAGAATTGAGTGTTCTACCAGTCTCCATTGCATAATCAGCACGAATATATGATTCAGTAATGGCACTGAGCTCGCGCGAGCTTGTATCGCCAGAAATCGTACTTGTAGTGATAGTACCCGCAAGTTCTCCGCTGGCATTCGCGACTCCTCCACCAGAAGACCCTTCCTGCGCTGCAACTGAACCGCCAAGTGCAAGTACGTCGATTGTGCTCGTCGCAAACGTGAATACGTTTTTTACTGAACCGAAGACGACCGTAGGGAAGAGGGAAGACTGCACTTGACTTGGCTCAAGAAACTGAGCCCCATAGGAGGCAATAACGATAGGTGTACCCGCGAGAAGCGGTTTAGTTGCAAGCGGTATGAAGTGAAATGAGGAAGGAAGTGCAGCAAGAGTCGCGCTCTTAGTAATAGCGAGGAGTGCGAAATCATACTGGCCAGTTCCGCTTGGTGCGGTTTCAGTAAGCAAGCCAGCATTAGCATTAATCCATGCAGGTGAAATAAATATGAGTGCCGCGTTATAGCTGTCCGTGGCTGGACTTCCCGAACGGATGATGCAAGAAACGCCGCGATTCGCAAGAAGAAAGTATTGTGCAACATGGGCGTTTGTGAGAATAATTCCTTTGGGATCGATAATAACCCCACTGCCACTTATGGAGTGTAGACCACTTCCTATAGGTACGTAGCAAATTATGTTCACGAGTGCAGCACGTAAGATGGACGCTGATGTATCAAGTGATATATTTCCAGATGGGGATGGGGCGCTAGAATTTCCTTGATCAGTCACTGACGCTGTAACAACTCCCTTGTGTTGCGTAGAGATTGTTGTTGTTTCTTTTGCGGTGTGGCTTGAATTGGTATGTACCGGTGGAAAAAATATTGTCGATACTAGAGGTGTCAACGATACAGACTTTGACGAAGGAATAATATTTGGTGCTGTGAGCATATACCGAAAAAAAACGATTGAAAAACTTCCAAGAAGCAGTGCGAACATCATCTTAAGAAGATAGTGCGTGAAGCGCATTGTTCATACGCTATCCTAAAAATGGTATTCTCGCACTATGCGGGCGTGGTCTAACGGCTATGACGGCTGCCTTCCAAGCAGTCAGCGCGGGTTCGACTCCCGCCGCCCGCACCGCGTAAAAAAGCCAATTGCGGAATTCATTTTCGCTCTGGTTTCCCACTTTTTATAAAATTTAGATCAGAGTCATAATTTTATAAATTAGTTATTCTTTAAGTATTCATTCGTGAATTTTTTCATTTAATGCTACTCAGGAAAAACTGAAAATTGTTAAATGACTTATAATAAAACATTATATGTCCAGAGAATCGCTTGAAGGTCGGTCCTGCTCTAATGCGGGGTATACTCAAAAAGATCGAACGGGAGATTCGACGGGTAACCATGAATTGGTCCAGAGCCACGACGAGATACGTAATGCACGCGCAATTGAGATTGCGGGAGAAGGGAACTATGCAAAAATAATCGACTCATTACGACAGGAGGGTCTTCTTGATAAAGAAAGTGAGCGTGTAAGACATGTGTATGCTCTCGATAAAATCCCGTTCTTAACTAAAAAAGATGAGGAAATGTTTACCGTCCTCGAACTCTATGATGTCGAGACAGCGAGACATTGTCTCGATACTTACAGGATTGCGCAAGACAAGATGAGTGTGGAGATCCTGCCTGGTGTAATACTCGAACACCTTCTACAAGAAGACGAGGGAATTTCACTTGAGCAATTCTACCGCGCATGCCTCTTCCATGACATTGGGAAAGTCGAGGTGATACGCCAGGTTATACAGCACGAGATGGGGGATGGCGCGATGCTTGGTTGCTTACATCGTGTTTATCACGACCTTTATGTTAAGAAGAGAATTCCGGGGTCGCTTGGACTCACGGAAAATCCTACAAATGCCGCACTCGCTGAAGCGCTTGAGGTTCATCATATACGTCCCATATACCTTGTTCCAGCGCGAGAGGTTCTTTCTGAAAAAGATCTTACCGAGCTCAAGCGTTTTGGGCTTTCTGGTGATGAGACGCTTATGGAGATAATCATGAAACATGAGCAGGTGTCAGGAGATATCCTCAAGGCCGCCGGGTTCCCTGTTGAGGCATACCTTGCGGCGCACCACCATAATTACAACAGAGAGCCACTTCAGTACCCGATCGCGGTTGGTACGTTGCATATAAGCATCGATTTCGCAGACATACTCCACATGGCCGATGTTACTGAGGCGGTCTCCTCTTTAGGCCGTAAATATCGTAAGACGTTCAGCATACCGCAAACAATGCGAGTCATTGTTGAACATGTCGAGGACGGGAAAATTTCCCCATTCGCAGCTTATCTATGGTTAACAGACGAATTACGGAAATATGAGGATAATTTGATAGTGTCTGGTGACGCGCTGAATGACAGGGATGTTAAAAATCTCGCATTCGTCCGTTCTTTTCTCGAAAAAGAAAATGATATGCTCCCGTTAAAACAATCGCGGTGATTAATCGCAAGTAACGAGTTTAGATTGCGCTAATTATAAATAAACCAATACTGCTAGATGTTTTTGGTTTTTATAAGGGGAATCATTCAATGATGCACGTACCGGCTGTACCATTACATAAGAAGCCGCCGCATTTTTCGCACTCCATCTTAAAGACGGAGAAACGCCCGCTACCGATGAGCGCAACAGCAAGAGAGACCATTGCGAGGTAAAACTCAATCCCGGGTCCATGACCAAAACCAACGATAAACGTGGCGACTAACATCTCTATACTGAAGAGTAGCGCGAAAAATCGCGTTGCGATGCCAAGAATAAGTGCCAAACCACCGATGAGTTCAAGCAAGGAGATGAAATAGGCGATTGGGGCTGAAAAACCCATATGAGCAAACATACCTATGGTATTCCCCATGTTATTTACCTTCATCCAACCATGGAAAAAAAATATTAAACCTGTTGCTACTCGCAGAAGAAGAAGCCCGAATGCACGTTGATAGAAGTATCTGCTTATTGCATTTGCGGTATCAGTAAGCATATGTCATTCATTAATTTGTTGGTGAGTAAGTACATTGAAACGAGATTATTTTATCACCCTCATTCCTAATTTTTCCCATTCCCCAAATCCTCCATTGAGATTATAACAATTGGTAAAACCAATCTCTTCCATCATTCGTACAGTCTTACTTGAACGACCACCACTTGCACAGTAAACGATGTAGTTTTTTGAGCGGTCCAGCTTTTCAATTTCAGACCTGAAGTTCTTATCATAAAAATCTATATTATCACTCCCTTCTATGTATCCAAACATACGCTCTTCGGGGGTCCGCACATCAAGAACACATACATTGCCTTCATTTATCCTCTTCTCCAAATCCACGACAGTTATATCACCATATTTCATAATGAACATATTAACACAAATAACAGTTCTCATGAAAAGACAACACGGCACTATGTGTGTGCCGTGTTGTCTTTTAAAACACGAAACCTTATTTCACCGCATCCTTAAGCGCCTTTGCGGCACGGAATTTCGCCGTACGAGAAGCTGCAATGTGAATTGTCTCGCCTGTGCGGGGGTTGCGACCTTCACGCGCCGGACGTGCCTTTGTTGCGAAAATGCCAAGACCAGCAATTGACACCTCTTCCCCGGACTTGAGGCCGGAAACGACCGCATCTATAACTGTCTCAACTGCACGCTCCGCGTCAGCTTTTGTCGTTCCGAGCACGCCATGCACCTTGTCTACAATGTCTGCTTTATTCATGAGTATCTTCTAATTACTAATCCCACGGCCTGTCTTGGGTGGGCATGAAAGAAAGTATAGAAAACGAGCCATATTTCGCAATAGGCTTGCCAAGGAAACGTTGATAACGTGAAATCACCGTGCAAATTCAACGACACGATTTTCACGAATGACATTTACCTTGATTTCTCCAGGATATTTCAATTCTGCCTGTATACGTTTCGCTATGTCACGTGCAAGCGTGTGCATTGCGATATCTGAAATCTTGCCTGGATTCACAAAGATACGTATCTCACGCCCTGCCGCGATAGCGTAAACTTTTTCAACGCCCTCAAAAGCTGATGTAAGCCGTTCAAGGTCACCGAGGCGCTCCAAGTAACGATCAACGGTGTCGCGACGTGCACCTGGGCGACTACTTGATATCGCGTCGGCAACCTGCACAATGACCGACTCTGGCGTTTCGTATGGATACTCTTCATGATGCGATTGCATGGCGCAAATGATGCGCTTATCGACACCAAATTTTTCTAAAATACGTCGTCCTATTTCTACATGGGTACCTTCAACCTCGTGATCAACTGCTTTCCCGATGTCATGTAGCAATGCCCCCGCGCGCGCGATAACTACATCAGCATGAAGCTCTGCTGCGAGCATCCCAGCAATATGTGCCATTTCAACTGAATGTTGAAGCACATTTTGTCCATAACTGGTACGAAAATGGAGGCGCCCGAGAAGTGCGATGAGTTTTGGATCAAGACCTACAACACCGACCTCGTACGCTGCAGCCTCACCCTTTTGCTTTATGATGTCTGCAACCTCAGCACGAGTTTTCTTTATTGTTTCTTCTATCTTTGTAGGTTGGATACGGCCGTCAGTAATAAGCTTTTCGAGTGCAATCTTTGCAATAGCACGACGAAGTGGGTCAAATGAAGAGAGTGTTATCTTATCTGGCTCATCATCGATGAGAACATCAACACCAGTGGCGCGTTCGAAAGCTTTTATATTACGGCCTTCCTTGCCAATTATCTTCCCCTTCACATCATCTGAAGGTAAGGTGATTGAAAGGGACATGACTTCTGCATTTACCGCGTTTCCAAGACGATGGATAATGGTTGTTAGAATGTCACGTGCCTTATCCTCAAGCCGTTCTCGACCATGCGCTTCAAGTTTCTGTAAGCGCATGAGGATCGCTTCTTCATAGGTATGTTCTATTTCTAAAAAAAGTTCCTCAAGGGCCTTTTTCTCAGAAAAATGCGCGATTTTTGCGAGTTCCTTGGCACGCTCGGCAGAAAGATTTTCTGCCTCATTTTTTGCACGTATTGTTTCCTGTTCGCGTACCCGTGCGCTATCTTCCTTCTCATCAAGATCACGTTGACGTGAATCCAGAAACTCTTCTCGTGATGCGAGACGCTCCTCCCGTGCGACAATCTTTTCTTCGCGTTCTTCAATAGGAGCAAGGCACTCTGTCTCAAGAACAGCGCTTCGGAATTCAGCATCAGCTATTATTCGAGCTGCTTGTTCTTTTGTATGAAGTAATTTCTGCCTTATATCGAGCTCGACTGAACCGCGTTGAGCAAGCCCAATGAGAACACGCAGAACGTATCCAAGTGCAATACCGCCCACGCCCGAGAGGGCAAGCATTATTAACACAATTTTGAGTGAAATAAGCCTATTCGATTATGCCTGTCTCGCACCCGCGCAACAGGGGGGAGATTAAATGTGAAAAAGGGGACAGAAAACGCTCAAATTGGTCAGTCGGTGAGGCGGGATGAAGAAACCTTAACATAAAATCTTGTGTGGTTCATCTGCGTAAGCTTTTATTTCTCATGTGTTGTGTGCGCTTAGTTTATTTGTATACCTGATCAATGAGGCCATATTTTTTTGCCTCATCTGCAGTCATGAAGAAATCACGTTCGACGTCTTTCTCTATTTTTTCGAACGGCTGTCCTGTATTCTTCGCAAGGATTTTATTGAGTCGTTCACGAAGCTTCAGAATCTGTTTTGCGGTAATCTCGATATCAGTCGCTTGGCCCTCGGCACCGCCATGTGGTTGGTGGATCATTACTTCAGCATTCGGAAGTGCAAAACGCTTACCTTTCTCACCCGCAGAAAGCAGGATTGCGGCCCCTGAAGCCGCCATACCGACGCATACGGTCGAAACCGCTGGTTTTACATGATTCATCGTATCTACCATTGCCAATGTCGATGTAACCGAACCGCCGGGAGAATTTATATAGAACAGAATGTCCTTCTTTGGGTCCTCTGCCTCTAGGAAAAGAAGTTGTGCGATGACAAGATTTGCAACATCATCATCTATGGGACCTCCGAGAAAAACTATACGATCCTTGAGAAGACGCGAGTAAATGTCATAGGCACGCTCACCAAATTGACTTTTCTCGATAACCATCGGAACAAGCATAGAAGCACGTGGTTGTTTTTGTATGTTCATAATTAAAAATAATTTTGTATTTATTTATTTTGCACGGTTGTTGGTACGTTAAACGTGTTTTCCTGAGTAATTCGATTGCTCCAGGAATAAAATGCACCCGTAATAATCATGAGTACGATGATAATGATGGAAATAATGACCCCCCAGGACTGGGCTTTTCGTGACGGTATTTCTGGCAGGATTGTGCGATTCGGCGGGGTAGTGGGGGGTTCATTATATTCCATGATGTTCCTTACTTGATGCGCGTGAATCACGGTACATTTTGAGTGCGCGATCGTATGCAGCGATCGCTGCCAAGTGCCCCTCAAAATCTCCCACGACGACTTCTTTGTTCTGGATCTGTTTATAAGTCGAAAAGAAATGCGCAATTTCTTTCAATACGTGTTGATTTGCGTCACTAATATCTTTTATAGAAGCGTAGCGAGGGTCGCCTGCCGCAACTGCGATTATTTTTTCATCTGCTTCACCGCCATCAGTCATATGCATGATGCCAACTGGGCGGGCAGAGACAAGAATGCCGGGCACGAGTGGATACGTGGTTAGAAGAACGACATCTAAGGCATCACCATCATCCCAGAGTGACTGGGGCACAAAACCATAATCAAATGGATAATTCTGCGCACTGTGCATGACACGATCGAGTTTGATAATTCCAGTCTTCTTATCGATTTCGTATTTATTGTGCGAATCTTTTGGAATTTCCACAATGACATTCATTTCTTCCTTGGTGCCAGGGTCAATGTCATGCAATAAATTCATATTTGGTAATTATACCGCATCCTAAATTTTTTCAAAAGCTGACAACTCTATCCATCTTTTGCCTTATCGCGATCTTCCTCCGCATCAGCAACAGTCTCGTCGCTATCAGGGAGATTGACTAACTCCTCCTCAGCGGGAAGCTCTGTTGTCTCTGTAATCTTGTCCGTAATAATTTCGGTGCTCTCGGTCGACATAATGCCAGCCTCTTCTGCGGTACTTCCTTCAGAAGGGCTAACGACGACCATCTCTCCGTCGGACTCTGCAACCTCGGTGCCGCCTGCTGAAACTATATCAATGTTCCACCCAGTGAGTTTTGCCGCAAGACGCACATTCTGACCACCACGACCAATGGCAAGTGATTGTTCATCTTCAGCAACGGTGACTGTTGCACGATGGCCAACTTCGTCAAGCACTAACTCAAGTGGGGTAGCTGGAGAGAGGGCTTCTTTTACAAATTCTCTCGCATCGCTATTCCATTCAATGATATCAATACGCTCACCACCTAATTCACTCATTACCGTGGAAACACGCACACCGCGTTGACCAACAAGTGAACCGACTGGGTCGACGTGAGGATCAAGTGATGCGAGAGCGATTTTTGTACGACTACCCGGTTCACGCGCGAGTGCCTTCACCTCGATAGATCCCGCTGCAAGTTCTGGTGCTTCGAGCTCAAAAAGCTTCACTACAAATTGCGGATGTGCCCGGGAAAGCCGCAGGTATACGCCACGAAAACCTTCGTCCACCGCATAAAGGTAAGCACGAATACGCTCACCAATACGATAGCGTTCACCTGGAATTTGTTCTTCATATGAAATGATACCGGTCGTGCGCCCAAGATCAACGAAAATTGCCCCGCGCTCCATACGCTGGACAATCCCGCCCACAATTTGGCCTTTTTTCTCACCGAATTCTTCCATCATGGAGAGCTTTTCTGCCTCACGGACTTTCTGAATGACAACCTGCTTAGCGGTCTGTGCGGCAATACGACCGAAGTCATCTTGTGGCTCGAGTGGAAAAACAATCTCTTCACCGACAGAAACACCGCGTTTTATAAGTTTCGCATCATTTATGCGAATATGTTTTTCTGGATCAAAGCGGGGTAATTCACCTTCAGCAAGGTGCTCCTCTTCACCGTGAAATGAGCGTGCATGCGTCGATATTTCTGGTCCTTCATCAGGAGTATGAAAACGAACCGTTGTGTCATCTACAACGGTTTTTATTTGCTCAAAAGAGATTGTTCCTGTGTTGAGATTGAGTTTGGCATGAACGATTTGTCCACGTTTACCGTATTCACGCTTATACGCTGTCGCCATCGCACTCTCAATAGCATCAATCATCGTCGCGCGACTGATACCACGATCTTCGAACTCCCCAAGTACTGTATTGATAGTTTTCAAATCAATCATATGGAATATGTATGTAGCACCTTCTAAAAAGAAAGACCGCGCCGCGGACATTTCAGATATTATCAGGATACCAGGTGCTGGTTATATGTCAACTTAGCCGCTTGAATTCTAATTTGAAACGCAACATGCCTTTTTGAAAATCGCGCAGAGAATACGCCAGCAAAGACTCGCGTGGCGTATGGCTCATGAAGTTCGCCACCTCATCGAGATCTTCTTGAGACTTGAGACACATGAGCCATAGCATCCCTCAATAGTCGCAGAAATCTCGTATCGCCTCGCGTAATCGGTGTGCATGAAGGTGGCGCCATATTGCCCCCGAAGACACCGATGCTCATATGATCTCGGCGGTGCCTGAGAAAGATTACAAATCGAGCAAACGAACTTCGTTCAAATTTGCCTGCCCACGACTTCGAGCCCATACCATCTTCGTTTCTTCCTGTTCTGCAGCAGATGCTACTTACAGTTAATGCAACAAGAAATATCCACTGCAATGGTTAAGTCGTTCAACGTTCCTGTCGTACCTGCGGATATGCACTTTCAACGCTTCAGCATTTGTTGCATTTCAAGAGGGAATTCAGTCCGTAATGTTTCATTAACTTATGAATACGCTAGGATAGTGAGGGGGTTGATTTTGGACATCTCCTAGATTAGGTTCCTGTCTCGGTAGATAACTCATAAAATAATATCGTGATACACGTCTGTATGTCGCAATAATACTACTGCGATAGTCTATAATTAAAAAGCATGTCTGAAAAATACCCTATTTACCGAGACCCTGAACACATGCGAATGTTTGAGAGTTCATACTTGCGCCTAGATGAGGCTCATGAGCGTGCAAAAGTAGTTCTGACTGAGAACGAAATAAAACTCGAAAGGTTCGTTGGTTTATATGATGAAAATGTTCTTGCACGTGATGCTGAGAAAGTGAGGCGCCTTAAGGAAGGGTTTGAATCGTCACCAAGCAAAGCTTATGCCGATATTTTCGAAGCCATTGTCTGCGAACACGGGGAATTGAGCGATTGGTTCGGCTCAGGATGCGAGATTATTAAGACATCTCTTTTCGATGATTACGTGAACGGAATTGACATGGTTGCCGAGATCAAGGGAGAGCATCAAGGATTCTCGCATTTAGCTCTCGGCATTGATGTGACATTCGGAAGCAAAGATCTGCGCAAAAAATTTGATCCGATACGCGCTGGAATAGATAAGGGCCATCTAGGGGAGATAAAATATTTTTATACTGAACGCCAACATTATAGGGCACACTTGGAGAAGGTACCGCAAGTGGTGGTAGGAGTTGAAATAGAGAGGTTAAAAGATCTCGCTCTTTTATGGATGAATAGAAAGAATAAAGAGTTAAGTAGACACCCAGCTCAAATTATAATCCTTGAAGAAATCGCCTTACAACTTGAAACCTTCGAGAGTTACGCCAAGAAAAGTGATAGGCGAGAGGTAAAAAGTTTAGCTCCTATCATGGAAAGAGAATTGTGGAAAATACGTGGGCTTCTTGAAGAGAAAAAGAAGAATGGAATTGTAGGAGTGAAAGGTGATAGGGTTTTTGAAGAGATACGCAGAAACCTGCATTCCTTCATGCCGATTTAATTTTAATAACACATAATACTTTTACCATCACTCATATCTAGATGAAGAAGGTGTTGTGAAATGCGTCATCTTGACGGAGTAGAACACGCTATACTGTGACATAATATGCACGTCATGGGGGAAGAAATAAAAGAGTTCATCATCGATTCTGGGCTTGTTGCTAAGAAGGACATTGACGCTGCTATCGATGAGTCAAAGAAACGTGGGCAATCTCTTGGTGACGTACTCGTTTCGCGCGGCTCTCTAAGTGAAGACGCGCTTCGACGTATTCAGGCATACATGCTTGGTATCCCATTTGTAAATTTAAAAGAACATCATATTCCAATTGATATTCTTGCCCTCATTCCAGAACCAATTGCGCGCACACATAATATTATTGCATTCAAAAAGGATAATGGGTCACTTGAGGTCGCAATGCTTGATGTCGAAGACATCGCCTCAATAGATTCGGTACGAAAAAAGACTGGTCTTAAAATACTCCCACGATTGACTGATACAGAGAGCATAAAATATGCGCTTCTACAATATCAAAAATCTCTAAAAGATGAGTTTGGAGATATCATATCGACTGAGGCTGGAAAGATTCACATTGTTTCTCAGGATGGGAAGGAGCTCTCGGGTGAGGAACTAAAAAAAATGGCCGAGGATCTGCCGATCGTACGTATCGTCGATACACTTCTAAGACACGCCGTTGTGCAAGGTGCTTCAGATATTCATATTGAGCCGATGGAGGATGAGGTATTAGTTCGCTATCGTATAGATGGCATGCTTCATGACGCAATGACGCTTCCATCTGCTGCTGCCGCTGGTATCGTCGCGCGCATCAAGGTGCTTTCAAACCTAAAGCTTGATGAAAAACGTCTTCCACAAGATGGACGTTTCAAGATGGAAACTGAGAACGATCGCGTCTCCTTCCGCGTCTCAATCCTTCCGACATTCTTTGGCGAGAAAACAGTCATGCGTCTTTTGCGTGAGACCGGTGAAGGATTCACGCTTGACGTGCTCGGTCTTCACGGCGAAAACATGGAGCGAATTCATCGAGCGCTTACACAAACAACTGGCATTATTCTCGTCTCAGGACCAACTGGTTCTGGTAAAACAACGACACTTTATACCATGCTCGATATCCTGAATCGACCAGACGTCAACATATCGACGATTGAAGACCCGATTGAGTACCAAATGAAACGCATTAATCAAACGCAAGTGAATCCGCAAATAGGATTCACGTTCGCAAATGGACTTCGATCGCTTGTACGCCAGGATCCTGATATTATTATGGTCGGCGAAATTCGTGATAATGAGACAGCATCGCTCGCGATTAATGCAGCCCTCACAGGCCATCTCGTACTCTCAACGATACACACCAACAACGCCGCGGGCGCCATTCCACGCCTTATCGATATGGGTGTTGAACCTTTTCTCCTCGTTTCTACTATTCGGGTCATCATCGGACAGCGCCTTGTGCGTAAATTCTGTGAAGAAAAAGAAGAATACGCGATGGACAAAATCACACGTGCGAAAATCGCAAATGATGCTGAATTTAATGCAGCGTTTAAAGTGCTTCAGGACGAAAAACTTGTGAGAAAGGGGTCATCGCTTGATGAACTTCGTTTTTATCGACCCATTCCTTCAGCCGAATGCGAGGATGGCTACAAGACTCGCATCGGTATTCATGAAGTGCTCACCGTCTCATCTGCAATCCGGGAAATCATCCTGCATTCAAGTACGAGCGAGGCGATCGAGGAGCAAGCGAAGAAAGAAGGTATGCTCACCATGTTTGAGGATGGCCTTTACAAAGCAGCGCGCGGCATCACAAGTCTTGAGGAAGTTTTGCGTGCGGTAACCGAATAAGCATGAAGTTTCATGTGACTATAAGAAAGGGCGGTACATCAGATGAGGTGCGCGCTGTCGAGGCATCCTCGCGCTTCGCAGTGTATGACCAAGTACAGAAAGAAGGAGGCACGGTTATAGAACTTGAGGAGGATGCTGAGAAACTTGCGCTTCCCGCATGGCTCAATATCTCTATTGGCACAGGTGTGAAACGCGCTGAAATAATCAGATTGGCTCGAAATCTTTCTGCAATGCTCAATGCCGGCCTACCACTTTCTCGAGCACTTTCAGTTATCGAACGACAATCGGGTAATAAACATTTAAAGATAATCGTCGCGAAAATTTCCGACTCTATTAAAAAAGGTTCCTCGTTCCATGAGGCATTGGCCGTCTATCCGAAAATATTTCCTGAACTTTTTATTGCTATGGTAAGGGCAGGCGAAGAATCAGGTTCTCTCACCGATGCACTTAATGTTGTCGCGATTCAGATGGAACGCTCAGAGACATTGGTGCGGAAAATAAAGGGTGCCATGATTTACCCATCAATCGTTATCACCGCAATAATTATTGTCGGTATTCTCATGCTGATTTTCGTCGTACCAACGCTGACGAGTACCTTTACCGAACTTCATGTGCCACTGCCGTTTGCTACTCGCGTTATTGTTGCCGTATCAAATTTTACAGTTGCCAATGTTGCATTTTTGTTCCCCGTGCTCATTGTACTTGTTGTTGGGGGTATTACGTTCGTTCGCTCTAGAGTAGGTAGCAATGTCATACTCTCAGGTGCACTTTATCTACCAGTCGTGAACGAACTCATACGTGAGACCTACACTGCACGTGCATCCCGTACACTCTCCTCTCTTCTTTCCTCTGGTGTTCCAGTACTTGAGGCACTCTCCATAACAAAAGACGTTGTGCACGCGACTGCCTTTGCAGCTGTAATAAGTGAAGCAGAAGAGCGTGTTAAGAAAGGTGAACTTTTATCAACTGCGTTCGCAGAGAACACAAAACTTTATCCAGTTCTAATGGGTGACATGCTTTCGGTTGGAGAGGAGACCGGAAAAGTTGCTGAGATGCTGAAACAGATTGCCGAATTTTATGAAGAGGATGTCGCAGAAA
This sequence comes from bacterium, assembly GCA_021833245.1. Lineage (GTDB taxonomy): Bacteria > Patescibacteriota > Minisyncoccia > Phycocordibacterales > Phycocordibacteraceae > C7867-001. The sequence goes on from JAKBGA010000001.1 coordinate 70,980, forward strand.
AAACGAAAGACCTTTCGACTATCATCGAGCCGGTTCTCATGTTGTTTATCGGTACTATTGTTGGTATTTTCGCTGTCGCAATGATCGCGCCGATTTACTCTCTGTCATCTGCCTTCTAATATGCACTCGCCACGCGGATTCACACTCATAGAAGTCATTGTGTCAATATTTTTTGTTGGTATTGCCTTGATCATATTGCAATCGATCATTAGAAGTGACGTTCTTGTGCAAACTTCGAAAGATGAGGGTATAGCGCTCGCTATCGCTAGTGATGAACTTGAAAAGTTACGTATAAATGGATACACGTCACTTCCTCCAAGCGGCTCATTTTCAACGAGTTTAATGAGTACACTTCCTTCCGCAACTACCACACTCGTAGTTAATGTGTACAATGCAGGAACAGATCAGGTAACCGCGAGCGTCTTGTGGCAAGAACCTGGTTTAACTGCATCAAGTACGATTTCACTGTCAACACTTATTACACAGACTGGCGGAATCCCATGAAATTCCCCTTCCACACAAAATGTCACGCTTTTACTCTCATTGAAACGATTGTTGTCATCGCACTAAGTGTCAGCATAATGATCACCTTTGGTCTTTTGATTTACAATTTCAACACCGCAGTAACATATGGACAGGCGTCTGTGCAATCATCTGACTCGGCAAATACCATTCTACGTGGAATAGAATTGCTTACACTTCCTGCTGACGCTGTACTTCAGACACACGAATTCCTAGATGGGACGGCCACATCTTCTTCGACCACTCTGGTTCTTGAGATTCCCTCCATTGATAGCTCTGGCAATGTCATAGTAAATGCATACGATTATGCAAAATTCTATGTCATTGGCACAAATGCGTATCTCCATCTTGAGGCAAACGTCTTAAGTAGCCGTATTTCTGGCACGAAACAATTGGGCTCTGACGTGAACGCGCTTACATTTATTTATAACAACTCTAATTTCAGTCAGGTAAATACCGTGATGGTCGATGTGCAGACACAGGTAACGGTCAAGCAGACCATCATTTCCGATCATCTACGAGAACAGATCCGGTTACGTAATTATTAATCTAATTCGTATGCGACACACCCTCGTCACCCCAACAGTCAATCGCGGATATGTGCTGGTTTTAATGCTCGTTTTTCTTGGCATTTTCTTTACAATCGCTGCAGCATATTTGAGTTTTGTTACAAGCTCAACACGAGGTATGCGGTATACTATCGCAAGCACACAAGCGCTTGCAATCGCCGAGGCCGGTGTGGATGAGGCGATATACCAATTGAACCAGAATGGAGATTACTCTGGCGAGATGAATACCGCACTCGGTAGTGGAGTCTTCACTGTTGAGGTCTCAAATGTAAATACTGGCACGAAACAACTAACGGTCACGGGTTCTGTCCCAAACACAATGAATCCCGTAGCGACACACACCATAATCGTACTTGCCGATATTAATTCCTCTACAATATCTTTTCATTATGGCGTACAGGTCGGTGCAGGTGGTGTACAGATGAGTAATGGTTCTGAAATAATTGGTAATCTTTTTTCCAATGGAAGCGTATCTGGAAGTGGTACCATTACTGGAGACGTTACGATTGCAAGTGGAACACCCTCAACATCATTGAGCGGTATCACGGTAAATGGCACAGCATGGGCACATTCGCTCTTAAACTGCACAATTGGTGGAAATGCCTTTTATCAGAATATTTCTGGTTGCACAGTAGATGGAACAGAATATCCTGGGAGTGCTGATGCCCAAGCAGCGGCTATGCCTATTTCGGATGCACAAATAAATTCTTGGGAGTCGGTCGCTACTGAAGGAGGGGTTATCCCTGGACCATATACAGTGAGCGGTTTCAAGACGCTCGGTCCACAAGAAATAAATGGTAACTTAACAGTGAATGGAACACTCGCATTGAGCGGCATTGTATGGGTAAATGGGAATATTATATTTGAAAATAATGCCGGACTCACGGTCTCCTCAACAACAGGGAATGAAGGCGCGATTCTTATTGCAGATGTTCCTGGTGGCGAAGCAACAGGAGGGACTGTTAACCTTTCAAATAATGTGAATGTTTCTGGTAATGGGAGCCCTGGAAGCTACCCTATGATTCTTAGCACTAATTCTGGTTCAGCAGCCATATCTATAAATAACAACGCTAATGGTGTTATTCTCTACGCCTCAAGAGGCACAGTCTCTGTCAGTAATAATGCAGGCGCAAATGAAGTTACCGCATA
>JAKBGA010000007.1:0-19118 GCA_021833245.1 bacterium
TCCAGAAAACGGATCTTTTCTTTATTAATTCGGAAACTTCTGGATTAAGCAATATGTCAAGATAACGTTTCCGATATCGCTCGTCTTCATCCTTCAATCCAAACCACTCGTCAGGCACTTGGCGCATGCTCTTAGCAAGCATGCGCCATGAAGAAGCAAGGAGGGAATTCATTCCCCGTTTTGTAACAAAGGCGGTACCAGATACTTCAATAAAATCACTTATACTGACAAACTCCAAGAATTGATCAAATGCCTGATCGCCGACTTTATCTTTTTTAATGAGCACTTGTACACGTCCAGTCCCATCAAAAAGATCCACGAACACAAGGCCGCCTTGATCTCGCAAAGACATTATTCTCCCCCCGAGAGTTACAATTTGTCTTTCATCAAGAAGCTCCTGAAATGAAGCTAGGAATGCAATGTTATCGTGCGTACGATCTGACTCTGCAGGATATGGGTCAATTCCAGCTTGCTGCATCAATTCTAGTTTCTTCAAGCGTTCCGATCTGAGATCATCCGTGGCCATATATTGGTTTCAGTATAAGCTAATTGTGTTGTTTGATCTATATATTCCCTGCTTCTCGATAGGATCGGAATCAGGAACTCATGTATTCGTTAGCTTTTGCCAGTTCGATTCCAGCTCTCCATAAATGATCAGTATGCGATAGAACTATATTTCGTACCTCTTCTAACTTGTAGCCTTCTAATCATTGAACTACATTCATGAAATTATTTGAGCCGGTATTTCCCAGATTCGATAAATTCGAGATATCCCTTGCCTCTCAAGAATTGTAACTGCTGTCTTATTTTTGGCTTTATATTCCTGTTTTCGGGGTGAATAGCAGACAAATCTTTTTCAAGGGCGTATATATCTTGCAGTGTAAATTCTTTTTTGTTCAGAGAATCGATGCAATTCATAATGTCCAAAATCCAACCCTTAGCGTCAAATTTTTTGATCTGTTTTAAGAAAATAGTTTTCTGCCATTTCTCCAGCACGTCCTTCTTATCAATCTCCTTTCCATTTTCTATATAAAAAATCTGCCCGGCTTTTGGTATCCTTGAGAATAAAATATTTGAACCGATCCACCCGGCCCGTCTTGCGCTTTCTGTGAGTGGTTTTCTCTTCTCGATAATATTAGATGTGAAGAAGTGTTTAGGAACAACAAAAAAATCATTTACGCCCCACACCTCAATCATATACCCCATGAAAAAGAAATTCGGTTTCTGGGATGAGTTAATTCTCTTTATCATCTGCGAATAAGCACCGGCTGATACCTTTTTACCCATCCTCCCTTTTTTAGATTTTAACTCAAAATCCTCTGAACATTTTTTACAGTAAAAATCCGCAACTGGCTTATTTTTACCATAATCATAAATACTCTCACCGCAGCCTGGACAATATATCTCATTAAGTACCCAGTTTTCACTTAGCACCCTTGCTTTTTGTGAGCGGCTCGTATACGCATCAGCCAATTTCGTATCGAAATTATAAATTCATAACCTATAAGATCAAGGTTAGCATTTTTATAGCTCTGGTTACCAACTCCAGAGGGTCTGGACTCCCTACCTTAAGCGGTACTGTACTCATCCCAATGGGGGCAAGTACCAGTTCCTGGCGTCACAACCGTGTTGCCGTTGAGGGTCTTGATTCTCTAAAGACAGCGTATTGGCGGGCTTTTTGTGCCCCTTTCTATTTGTATGGATGACGGCTATGGGTCACCTCCCTCTTTTGAGGAATTTCGCCTTCTTTCTGCACTTTGGCGCTCTCCCCGGGTCTGTCGGTCTGGTACTACGCCGGTGCTATACTTCAGGCACAACGCAGCGCCCGCACACACGTTTTGTGTGCACCTAATTCCATAGTTAATATGGTGAAAAAACGGACTTCCCCAAACCGGGGTGAAGATTACGCGCTATACCGATTATGGCGCGCACTTCCTAAGCAGATGAAGAATCTCGCCCCGGCTGAACTAGCAAAACTCGGCATCGAAGATCACCAAATGCTGGAGCTCCTCCAGATCAAAACTCAAACGGAATACTGTCAACGGTATGGCATCGGGATTAATACCCTAAGCCGGTGGAACAAGCGAATAGCCGAGGATCCAAAATCACATGCACACATGGTAGTGAGACTGGCACGGGAGATGCTCCCGACCGTCTTCCATGCGTTCACGCTTCACACCATCAAGCATGGCGATGCTGCACGGACGGCGTTGTGGTTAGCGTTCGCAGGCTTAAACAAAAACGCAATGTCTGTACCACCGAAGCAGACATTCGACGTAGTGGGATTCATCGAGCAGATTGAGGAGAGAAATCGCCGTATCCGTGCGAAGATAGCGAACAGCTCGGTTGCGTTTGAGGATGAAGACGACGAACCTGTTCAGATGGAACAAGAGGAGGAGCGAGTTCCCTCTCACACACCAACCCCTGCTCCGGTGAACGATGGCGAACGCATAAAGAAATCTGCTTTATGGAAGGAAGAAATAGAACCGTTGCTAAAACGGTGCAACGATTTTAGCGAGAAGATGTGAGCCGGGGCATATGGGGTCGTCGAGAGAATACACGGGCCGGAGTCCCCTCCCTGAGTACACGAGCGTCTTATAAAGGTACCCAAGGAACGAACCGGTGAAGCGGTACCGGCGGATGCATCCCTCTATCTGCTCATCAAGCAACTCACTGCTGTACCTCCAGCGCGAGAGCATCCAGAAGCGACCGATCCAGTCTTCCGCCGCGTACCTGAAAAGCTCGGTGGCTTCCTTGAGCGCGAGTGTATTCCCCCGTTGGGCTATCCGTACCAGCCGTATGCTGATGCGGTCTCGCAGGTTCTCGTCCTCACGGTTCTGCGGCGCAATGAAGATGTACAACTTCGGGCGGTACCGGCCGAGCACGAGCTCGAGCTCTTCGCTGTTCTCATATGGCCGGCACCGCCTCCGTCTCCCGTCCCAGCGCTTCGCGAGCTCCGGTTCAAGATGGCGGGTGATGGCGTCCCAGTCTATCTCTCCTGTTACGGTGCGGTAGTTGAGGCGGGCGAAGCGGTATACGCGTGGAGCGTGATTGAAGATCCAGGTGCCAGTAAAGGTTGCCGGGCGGAGTCGAGTGAGTTCTTCGCTCAGGAGATTCGCGGCATCCTTTAGGGTCATGTGACTGGTGGTAATTTCTCCTCTCGTTCCGCTCTCGCTAACGCCCTACTCGCAAGACGATAGAGGCGAAGGAGGCTTGTGCCTAATTTTTGAGCATCTCCATCCGAGATAGTTTGTCCGTGGTCCTTAACCAGGATCGCTTGCAGCTCACGGATTGCTTTGTCGGGAAGCTGCATACCGATAAGAACACGTTAGTATTCGACTTCCCTCCCCATCAGTCCGGATGACTGAGCGTAGACTGAGGCGAGCGCATTCTCATAACCAACGCCTTGTCGATGACTTATGGTTCTGGAGACGTGAGTGAACTCCAACGCCCGATCTCCATTAGGAACAAAGCGCACGGGTACCTTCACCAGCTCGGACTCGCCGTATTCTTTTACTACCCCAAGATTCCTTATCTTTCCATACATCTGCAAATCACCAAAATCTGTGAGCGGGACAAGAAGAATCGATTTGTCATTCGCTCTGAGATCCAAGAAGTTGCGCCAGTAGTACCATTCCAGCATTTCAACCTTGTCAGCGTACCACCTCTCGCCATCAATGTTTGCCTCCCAACCATCTATCTGATTGGAGATTATGCCTTTCGCCCTATGGAAATACATGTCGCTCGCTTTCCCATTCGGCAGAACATCGATATGGTAGTCTCTGATTACATCAAACTTCTCCTTCTCGATCTTTTCAATCGCATCCCAATACTCTCTCCCTGACTTTTCTGAAGCACCACTCTTTAACCATTCACTTATGGCAAGTAGATTGAATTCAATTGTAAGTGCAACAACACGGCGATCGCCCTGAAAGTTAAATATGCTCATATGCGCTCTAGCGGGTTTTGTGCGACAGAGGAGCCATTCCCAGTAAGCTCCTGGCCATCGCGATCCCGAAGGACCAGGATCCTTTCGGACCCTACCCGCTAGAGCGACTCTGACCAGGAGTTTACTGGCCTCTAGCGGGAATTTCCTTAACAGCCATGCCGGAGCGCAAACTTCGGTTTAGGCCGCCGCCCTCTCGGGCTATTCGGTTTTACAAGGATAATGATAGCACTTTCGGCTACCTCAGACTACTGTAGCTTGGCTTCAGAAATTAGCGTAATCGGGTTATCAACTCCGGGGATTAGAGGCCTTCAGCGTCGCCCATGTCGAGGTCACCATCGGCAACCAGCTCCTGTATCTCAGGATCGAGATTCTCGAAGTCCTCGATCTGATCGGGTTCGATAACTCCCTCTTTCACCAGCTCGAGAATATCTTCAGGGTCCATAGTTAATAGAATAATACGCCGCTCTCCCTCAGATTCCGCCGGATCATCGCATAATCCGGGACGGCCTTGGCGACGAGCGCCCAGAATTTCTTCGAGTGATTGAACTCACGCAAATGGCAAAGCTCGTGGACGATCACGTAATCCCGAGCTTCGGCGGGCAGGAAAAGAATCTTGTAATTGAAGTTCAGGTTCCCCTTCCTTGAACAACTGCCCCATCGGGTCTTCTGGTTCTTGATGTTGATCTGATTGAAGGTGAAGCCATAGGCGGCATTAAAGTTATTCACCCGCTCCACCGCAAGCGCATACGCAGCATCCTTATGCTTCTGATAGTCAGCCTTACTCGTTCTTGCAACCGCCTTCCCCTTGAACTGCTTGAAGAATGCGAGTTTCTTGAGAAGCCATTCTGACTTCTCGCGGATAAATTTCTCAGCAACCGTCTCTTTAAGATCGAACGGGGTCGTGATCACAACCGACCCGTCACAGTACACCGCGAGCCGCATCCGCCGCGCTCTCTGACTCTTCCGGAGCGTGTAGGTAATCTTTCGATTTTGAAGAGCAATCTGTTTTTTCATGGTTAGAACTTCTTGAGCACGATGTCGACCAGGCGGTTCAGGTATTTATGGAAGTCTGACACTTTGATGCGACCCTTGTATTCCTTGAGGACAAGCTCCTGAATGATGCGCTTTATCTCCTTCAGGAATTCCTCCCTCTTTGAGGAATCCTGCCACCCCTCATCGAGGACATCCTCGAATCGTCTCGTCATGTCTTGGATGAACTCACGGATGGCGTCCTTGTCGCCCTCGAGATATTCCTCTGACACAACGAAGAGACCGTACTCTTTCAGTGTAAAGCCGAGCTCCTTCGCTTCTTCGCTCTTCTTCTTGATGTCGACCATGAGTTCCTGGTACCGCTTAATGCGCTCGGAGAGGTCGATCTGGTGCTGCTCGAATTCCTTACGGATGGTCGCGAGCCGTTCGCTGAACTTCTTATACGCCGGGTTGGTGTCGACGTTGATCGAGATCTCCTGCTTGAGCATCTTCTCGAGATTGAGCGCCTTCTCTTCGTCGTCCATCTTGTTGAGTCGCTCCATCACATAGAGATCGTTGATATTGAGCTCGCGGAAGTTCTTCGTGATACCTTCGTAATCGACACGCTGTTGGATGAGCTGCTTTACCTTCTCTCCGTACTCGGCGAGAAGCTCGGCATCCGAGCTCGCGATTCCGTACTCCTTATCAAACGCGAGGTATACGCTCGTGAGCCACTCGAAGGTACGCACATGCTCCTTGAGGAACGGGTCCGGGGAGAGAATCTCGAAGAGCATCTTGAGTCGGGCATACTTCTCCCGGAAGAACTTCTGCTTGTCCTCGTTCTCGGCAAAGATCTTGAGGCAGCGGCGCAGATTCTCGATCGACGGGTCTTCAATGTTCACACCTTCGAAGAGACGCATGATCTCCTCGATGAGCTCCACGAACTCCTCCTTGAGCTTGTCGATATTAAGCATCGCGGAATCGACAATGCTTTCGTCGAAATTGAGAGCTTTGTAGAGGCTGCGGGTGATGCCGTAGTAGTCGATGACCTTCCCTGCTCCTTTGTTCGGATACACGCGGTTGGTGCGGGCGATGGCCTGAAGGAGATTGTGATCCCAGAGCGGCTTGTCGAGATACATGACCTGCTCGACCGGCGCATCGAAGCCGGTGAGGAGCATGTCGCAGACAAGGAGGAACTTGAGCGGGCTCGTCGGGTCTTTGAAACGGGCAATAATCTCCTCGCGCTTCGCCTTGCTCGTGTTGTACTTGCGCTGGTCTTCGGTATCAGTGTTCGGATCGCCGGCAGAATACACAACCTCCGACCACTCCTTCGGCACGAGCTCGTCGAGAAGCTTCTTGTACTTCGCCGTCGCTTCGCGGTCGTAGCAGACCACCTGTGCCTTGAACCCGGAGGGCTCCACATAGAGGCGGTAGTGTTCAACGATGTCCCGCGCGACCGCCTCCATGCGCCGATCAAGCTTTACAATCGCCTCCTTCTTGCCGTACTTCTTCGCAATGGCGTCCTTCTCCTTGTCCGAGAGATCTGCCGTGAGTTCCTCGAACTGCTTGTCGAGCTTCTCTTCGTCGATGAAGAACTTCGAGAGTCGCGCCTCATAGGTCACGGGGAGCGTAGCGCCGTCTTCGATAGCCTGTTTGATGGAGTAGTAGTCGAGATAGCGCTCCCCTTCTTCGCCGAAATTGCGGTGGGTGTTGAGCGTGAGTTTGTCGATCGGTGTGCCGGTAAAACCGAAGAAGAATGCGTTCCCGAGAGCATGGCGCAGGTTGATAGCTGACACGCCTTCGTTGTCGCGGTGCGCCTCGTCTGAGAGGACGATGACGTTCTCGTCGAGATTCTGTACGTCATCGCCAAGCTCAGCGAATTTCTGAATGGTAGAAATGAAGATGCCGCGCTCCGGCGATTTGATCTTCTTCTCAAGGTCTACCCGGGAATCCACACGAACCACGTTCTTGCCGCCGCAGTTTATGAAGGTCGAATAGATCTGGTCGTCGAGATCGATGCGGTCGACCAAGATGAATACTTTCGGATTCTTGAGCGCCTTATCAAAGCGCAATTTCCACGCCGTAAAGAACATGGTGAGCGACTTCCCCCGTTCAGGTTGAACTCGTTCTCCCCGATCTCCTTGAGGTCGACGACGCGCGCATAATGCTCGATATCTGCGTAATTGTCGTATGCGCGCACGATTTTCTGGATGTCCTGAACGCGCAGCGAGTTCTGATTCTTCCCTTCCGAGAAGTCCTTCTCTCCATCGACAATGAGCACCTTACCCTTCCGATTCTCCGACTTGTTCTTATTGAAGATAAGAATGGCTGCCGGAATGCCAGTGCCATAGAAGAGCTTTGGTGGCAGGGCGATCACCGCTTCGACGAGATCGTTCTTGAGGATGAGTTCACGGATACGGCCTTCTGCGCCACCACGGAAGAGGACGCCGTGCGGTAGGACGACTCCAGCACGACCGTTCGAATTCATCGATTTGAGAATGTGGAGCACGAAGGCATAGTCGGCATTCTTCTGCGGCGGCACTTCATAGCCATCGACGCGACCATACTTGTCCGTCTTGAACATCTCCCACTCCCAATCATTTATGGAATACGGCGGATTAGCCACGACGATGTCGAGGGTCTTAAGCGAACCATTTGGATTGAGGAACTGGGGGTTCGCGAGCGTATCGCCACGCTGGATGTCTGCGCTATCGAGTCCATGGAGGAACATATTGATCTTCGCGATGGCGTAGGTGCCGATGTTGAGTTCCTGGCCATAGAGATAGAGAGTGCGAGCAACCGATTCGCTCTCCTTCTCTTTCAGGTAGTGGAACGCCTCGAGGAGGAAGCCACCGGAGCCGACCGTCGGGTCGTAGATGTGATCCTTCTTGTGCGGTTTGAGAATCTGGATGATCACGCGCTCCACTTCGCGCGGCGTATAGAATTCGCCTCCCTTCTTGCCCGCATCCGCAGCAAACTGCTTGATGAGATATTCGTAGGCATCACCGAGGAGATCGGAGTTGATGTAGGTGTCGCCGAAGTTGTACTGCGAGAAGTGGTTGATGAGGCGCTGAAGCGTCTCGTTCGGGAAGCGGTCCTTATTGGCGAAATCGAGATCATCGAAAATCTTATCGAGTTTCGGGCTATTGGCATTCGCGAGTTTGTCGAACACCTCGTTCAACTTCACACCGATGCTCTCGGCGCGTTCCTCGACGACCGACCAGCGACAATCCTTTGGGACCTGGAAGCGGTGGTTATAGTCGGCACGCGCGATCGTCTCATCGTTGAACTCGCTCATCACGCGCTCGTACTCCTCGTCCCACACGTCGCTAATGCGCTTGAAGAAGAGAAGGCCGAAGATGTATTTCTTGTAGTCCGAACTGTCGATCTTACCCCGGAGGATGTCGGCGCTCTTCCAGAGGAACTGCTCGAGCTGTGGGAGCGTGAGCTTGCTGCCCATCTTGTCGACGATCGCTTGGATGTCCTGCGGGCGATACTTCCGGTCGCCGCGCTTCCCAGCGCGCATGGGCACGAGGATGCCTTCCTTTTCCCAGTTACGGAGGGTGTCCTGGTGAACGTTGAAAATCTCGGCCACCTGGCCGATGGACAAAAGATCCGGCAACCCTTCGAGTTTCGCTTTGATGTCTTTACGCATATGCTTAAGGACTATCCTATCGCCTGTTTTATACAAAATCAAACGTTCATAGGTTATCATAGGTTTATAACCTAACTTACCCCGTAAAATATAGGTAATTTAGTTGTTCACTCCCGGGTATGGACTTCTAGAGCTGCTTCGGGCATTTGTGTTGGTGTATGCAAACCACAACCCCGCTAGAGTGGCCTCTGACCCAGAAACCAGCCGAATCCCCACCTGAGCCCGTCCGGTACTGCCTGTACGCCCGTAAAAGCACGGAGCAGGACGAGATGCAGGCTTTGTCGATAGATAGCCAAATCAAGGAGATGGCCGCCCTGGCAGCCCGGGATGGTCTCCAGATCGTAGAGGTGAAGCGGGAGAGCCACTCGGCCAAGGAGACCGGCCAGAGGCCCGTCTTCAACGAAATCATCGACGACATCATCACGAACAAGTACGACGGCCTCCTCACCTGGGCCACGGACCGTATCGCCCGAAACGCGGGCGACCTCGGCAAGGTCATCGACCTCATGGATGCCGGAGTTCTCCGGGAAATCCGCACCTTCAACCAGAAGTTCACGAATAACCCGAACGAGAAGTTCCTCCTCATGATCCTGGGGAGCCAGGCCAAGCTCGAGAACGACAACAAGCGAATCAACGTGAAGCGCGGGCTCCGGACCCGAGCGGAGATGGGCCTCCTCCCTGGCGTCGCCCCTATCGGATACTTGAACGACAAACGCCGCGATCACAAGTGCGAGATGACGGTGGACCCATACCGCTCGGCGATCGTGAAGGAGATGTTTGAGAAATCGGGATACCAGCGTTGGAGCGGGAGGAAGATATATGCCTGGCTCAAGGAGGTAGGCTTTACGACCCGGAGCAATAAGCCACTCTCAGTGAGCAACGTATACACCACCCTCAAGAATCCCTTCTACTGCGGCATGTATGAGTACCCGCGTGGCTCGGGTAACTGGTACACCGGCAAGCACACGCCACTCATCTCCCGAGAGCTCTATGAGATGGTGCAGCAGAAACTGCTCGAGGACCACAAGCCGAAGCATACCGAGCATAACTTCACCTTCACCCGCATGATGGTCTGTGGTGAATGCGGCTCCGGCCTCACGGGCCTCGAGAAGACCAAGACTCTCAAGACCGACGGCTCCACCCGCACCTACGTCTACTACATCTGCACCAAGGGCAAAGGCCTTCCCTGCTCAAACCCCTATATCCGGGAGGACCGACTCATCGAGCAGCTCTCAAAGATGATTGACCAGATCGAGCTCAACGAGATCGGCGCGCGGCACCTGATAGCGCAGGAGGTGGAGCGGTATAACCGACTCCAGGCGATCGCGAATGGTGGCGAACGCATCAAGGCGAAAGAAATGGACGTGCGCAAGTACGCCAAGTACCTACTCCAAAACGGAACTGTCCAGGAGAAGCGAGATCTGCTGCAGCATGTGCGCGGGAAGATGGTGGTAAAAAATGGAGAGATAGCGCTCCAGAACATACCAAATTGAATCATCTTTCGACCTCACTGTAAGAGGCTCCATTATTTCCAAGAAATCGTGTGACCTCCTCGTCTAGTTTTGAAACATACTCGTGTAATTTGGTCGCGCCCTCTGTCAATTGATCACGTATCTGTCGTACTTGCTGAAGGAACTCTATTTTCTGATCTTCAGTGAAAGCGGATACGTTATTTAATAGTAGACGCTGAGCATTGATGGCTTGCGAGGAAAGCTGTTTGGAAAAAAGTAGCACTTCTAAGATCGCGTGAGAGATCCGGTTAAAATGCTCGTCCTCAGGAATCGCATCGACAAAGTCAGCGGAGTACGTGAGCTGCAGCCAGCTCTTATCAAAATTATTTGCTAGCTTGTCCAACTGCGCTGCAATTGTTAGAAACCCAACAGCCTGCTCGACAGAACAGATATCGCGGTATTGTTCCAGCGTGTCAGTCTGATTTTGTGCAACATTTTTGATATACGGAATCGTTATCAGCTTCAGCAACGCGAATGTTCGTTTCACATGTCTGTGATGCGCAATCTTTTTATATCCTTCTGCTGCAAACAGGGAGATTGCAACACCCAGGAGTGTGCCTATGAGAGATCCATGAAAGTTACTTATATTGTCGGGCACATAAAGCCAGAGCACTGCGGCAACCACCAATAGCAGAATGGCTAGTCTGAAAGATTCTAAATATTTACGAATGACTCTCATGCCCTTGTTCTCTTTGAATTATTCTTCGCCCCCTTCCTCCAATCGACGTCGGCGCTCGTCCAGTGTCTCACCGTCATACATCCAGTAATCAGTACCGGCGACCTGCCATTTGTAACCAAGGAGCTTCTGCGCCGAAAGAGAGAGGCTGGTCACCTCTCCATTAATCTCAATATTATGATTGTCGACCACTCTGGCCTTCACGTCCTCACCTCGGCTGAAAGTGAGCTCTGCTCCGACCGGTATGTCCACCATTTTGAAATTGAAGCGGCTACGGCGCTCGCGTGCCTGGTTAAGAGCTTGCTGGTCCTCTTTTGAATCAACGTAGTCCTTGTTGGGAGTAATGTCTTCGATCTCAGCGAGCTTGAGTGCTGCAACGACTCGCTCTGGAGCGATCTGGAAGAACTCCCGCCGGGGGTTTACCCGATTATTATCGAAGGCGTCATGGAGCTGGTGCTCGACGAAACCCATATCCTTCACCGTGCACGCGTAGAAGCAGGTAAATGGAAGGGGGACACTGGTTGAGCCACTGAGTTCGCGGATGCGCTGTTCGAGACTTGTGGAGGTCTTGCCAATCTTCACATAGCCGGGCATCGCCTCGTTAACAAGGACGTAGACGATCTGATTCTCACCGTTGCTAGCCATGTATGAAGTTTATCACTAGACCACAAAAGACGCCCTTTCGGGCGTCTTTTGTGACCTTTCGGTCTGTTGGTCTTGAACCGGCTTTTTGACCCGTATAGGTCGAAATGCCTAGTGTTCTCTCGTGTTGCGGGGGTCGGAATCGAACCGACGTCTGGAGGTTATGCTTACCGCTACAACTTTCGTTGCTCTTGCACATTTGATTTGATTTGCGGTCTGGACTATGCCTTCACCCACGAGGGGTGTCTACCGTCTAGTCTCTACACCTTCCGATCTCTCTTACAGAGAAGGGCTTGGCTCGGCATCGCCGTGCGCTCAAGAGCGCGAGGGTTTCACCGAATTTGGCAGATGATCTTATGCGCAATTGCTCGCGCAAACGCCCGAATTGTTCAAGCCTCCCGAGGTACCTCTCCTCTACCCCGCTATTGACAAGTATACACAAGGAAAAATGTTAAGCAATAATCTCCTCTATGGAGCCATAGACTCTAAAAAACACCATGAATGAATAGATGAACATTCTCTAGTTCATATCAACGTCATTGGCGCACGTAATTCTGTGTTTTTAAGTAAAACGCTACCGAATAATTGCGTCATACGTTACTGCTGTGGCTGCTTCAAGTTTTTTATGGAGTTCGTTTACTTCATTATTGGTAAGAGTACGTTCAACACTACGGTATGTAATGCGGTAGGCGTAACTTACAGCACCCACACCCAATTTATTTTCGTTTTGGTAGGTATCGATAAGCTTCACTTCCTCAACTAGACCGTCAGCAATATCGCGCACCAGATCAAAATAATTATTTGGTATGAATTCTTTCCGTACAATAAAAGAGATGTCACGAACAACGGGCGGATATTTACTCACCTCCTTGAAAGCTTGTCCGAGTTTTAACTGTTTCTTTACACGTTCATCATCCGACCATAAAAGCCGAATATCCGGCAGCTCCATTGAGATGATGGCGAGCCGTTCAAGACCGAAGCCAAAGGCCCAACCATTCCATACAGATGAGTCGACGCCAAGGTTGTCGAGCACGTCCCCTTTCACTATGCCCGCACCCAATACCTCGACCCAAGTGCCGTTACCGTCTTTATCAACTTCCATCTCAAGGGAAGGGTCAGTATATGGGAAAGTGTCCGGATTGAAGCGGTATTTCACATCCGGACCGAACGCCGCCTTAGCTATATCAGAAAGCACTTTTTTGAGATCTTCGATGGTGATGATTCTTCTATTTTTAGGGACAAGATACCAGCCATCAATCTGATGGAATACGTTCATGTGCCGACGATCGATTTCATCCTTTCGGTAAACTTTGCCATAGGAGAGCGCCCCGACCATCTCGCCGGCCACGATTTTTTTTCGAACACTCTCTTCCTTAAGCCAGTAGTACCACATTACTGTAGTGTGCGTGCGCAATACATGCGTGTCGTCAACGAAATACGAATCGGACCTTGAACGTGCCGGATGATCTTTGGGGAAATTGAAGAGGTCGAAGACTATATCCGTACCAATGACTTCAGGCACCTCGATCACATCGTAGTTCTTAAAATCGGGAATGGTAAGAATCCTCCACACGAGCTCATACAGCGGATTATGTAGAGTTCGCGATAGATCGGGCATTGCCAAATATCGCTTCATTCGCGTTGCCTCTATATCTGTTCGTTTCTCTAATTCCTGCTTCAGTTGATTTTCTTCGGTCTTCGCTATCTTAATATCCATTACACCCTAATGTAACAAAAAAGTAGATAAAACAAAACGTCTTTATTGAAGAGAGTTAAATCTAAATCACTTTGAATTCGTGCAGGACGGATTCGAAACGCGCGATAGTGCGACGCGTGAGCGATTCGGTAAGATCGAAAGAGGAACCTTCGTGCGCTATCTGATTACGAACTTTATGCGCCTCCCAGGCATCCTGGAGCGTCTTGAAATGCCCGGGATCGGCTGCTTTCAATTTTTCACCGACACCTTCGCCGACATACCCCTGCCGCGTGAGCATATCATCCAGCATGATATCGGCTTCAATAATCGCCTCGCGCCACGCGCTCGGGCTCGCGTCTTCGACGAGCGACTGGATGTGTTCCCAACGTGGATGAGCGCCTCCCGGAGCCTCAGGTAAGACAAGAATGGTGCTGTAATATTTCTCCTCGCGCTCGCGCAGTTCGAAAAGACGCACCGTCGAATAGATAATAACGAAAAGCCCTATGACCGAAATGATATAACCGATTATGGTAATCCATACCCAAATCTGCGCGAGTAACGCATAAAGTTCCGCAGTGTTGATTGAAATGCATGCGCCACGGAAACACTCATACAGCAGACGGAAAAAATATTCTATATTTATCTGTGTGGCGGCATGCATCGCATTTATTAGTATAGCGAGAAATACTAAACGTGACCTGTTTTCTCCACCGCGCTCCCAATTGCAAAAAGAACGTTTTCTGCCTGATGCGGTGCCGTAAAATGGGCACCGACAGGGAGTGATGTTCCCGCACGATTGACGTAACCCATCGGAACTGAAATCGCTGGCATACCGGTAAGATTCGCAGTCACCGTGAAAATATCTCCCAGATACATCGAAAGTGGATCACTTTTTTCATTAAAAACAAATGCCGGGGAGGGTGTTGTCGGAAAAGCGACGGCATCAACTTCCTCAAAAGCTACAGAGTACTCGCGACGTAGCACGGTGCGCATGGCATCCGCTCGGTGGTAATAGGCATCAATATAACCTGACGAGAGCACGAAGGTACCAAGTAGAATGCGGCGGCGCGTCTCCTCCCCGAACCCCTTAGTGCGCGAAAGAACATAATCATCAAGTAATGTTTTTCCACGCTCCGCGAATCCATAACGAATGCCATCGAGTCGTGCAAGATTAGTCGAAACCTCGGCAGGCATAATAATATAATATGCAGCAAGTGCATGTGCACTCATCGGCAGTTTAATGTCAACAAGAACGTGCCCTGCACGCACGAGCTCGTCAAGTAATGCGTTAAATGCTGCGCGCACGTCCGCATCAATACCCTCCTCGAGAAGGTGTCGAGGCACGCCAATGCGCAGCCTCTTCGAGACTGCGCGCATGGGATAAAGGTTGTCCGGAATCGTTGTCGAATCCATTATGTCTTCGCCACGAATTGTTTCATAGAGTATGCGCGCGTCCTCCACAGACGCCGTCAAAGGACCGATCTGATCAAGTGAAGAACCCATCGCTATAAGCCCCGAACGAGAAACGGCGCCGTAGGTCGGCTTCAATCCCACGATACCGGTATATGCTGCCGGCTGACGTATAGAACCACCAGTATCTGAACCAAGAGCAGCAAGCGCGAGATGCGCGGCAACCGCGACGGCGGAACCGCCAGAAGAGCCGCCGGGGACTCGCCCTGTGTCATGCGGATTTACTGAGGGGCCGAAGGCGGAATTCTCCGTCGAAGAACCCATGGCGAATTCATCCATGTTGGTACGTCCGACGAAGACTGCACCAGCATCTTTTAATTTCTTCACAACTGTCGCATCGTAGGTTGCCCGGTAATGTTCAAGCATTTTTGATGCTGCACTTGCTACTTTTCCTTCAAGCAGGATATTGTCTTTCAGTGCAAGCGGAATACCGCAAAGAAGTGGCGCTTTTGCGCCTTCGGTATCAATGCGTTTCTGTGCGCCATGTAGCGCGATATCATCGACATCGAAGATTTCAAGAAATGCATTGAGTTCTTTGTTGCGCGCGTATGCTTCATTGACACACGCGTCCCAAAGTTCGTGCACGGAACATTCTCGCGCGCGCAATGCACGAGCCGCCTCGACTATAGTCATTTCATTTAATTTAGTCATGAGAGATGATCTGCTTTACTGCTAGCGCATTTTCTTCGCGCGCGGGGAACTGTTCAGTAAGTTTTGCGGTATATGCGCCGGGCGTATGCGGTTCTCCATCTTTGCGCATCACGTTACGTAGAAGAGGTTTCTCCTCCAGAGAATGCTGTGGGAGTTTGAGTTGCGTAAGCTGTCCAATATACGCAAGTATTGCGTCAAATTCTTTGGTGAACTGTTCAAGCTCGGCGTCTTCGACTTTGATGCGCGCGAGTACCGCGAGCTTTTTTACTTCCGCTACTGTCGCCATAGAAGCACTTTATCATGATCCGAGCTTCTTAAGAAAGCCGGCTTCATCAATGATAGGAACACTGAGCCGCGTTGCTTCTGTGAATTTCGAACCGGGCTCCTCTCCAGCAACGACAAAAGAAGTTTTTGCGGAGACAGAATTCGAGATTTTTCCGCCCGCTTGGCGCACTCTTGCCATAGCATCATCACGAGAAATGTTTGGCAATGTGCCAGTTATGACCACTGTTTGCCCAGTTAATGGCCCTCCGGAAAGAGGGGGGGTCCTTTTAATCGAGACGTATTTCCTAAGCCGCGCAAGAAGTGCGCGATTATTCGCGTCCCGAAACCAAGTGGCAACCGAATTCCCGATAATCGGACCAATCCCGGGTATACTCGAGAGTGATTCCTCACTCGCACGACTAAGTGCACCGAGTGTTGTGAAATGCGTAGCAAGAATAGAGGAAATTTCTTCGCCCACGTGCGGGATACTAAGACCAATTAAGAGACGATCGAGAGAGGTTTTTCTGGAGTTCTTAATTGCCGTTACAAGATTCGTCGCCTTTGTTTTTTCGAAACCCTCGATCGCAAGTAGTTCGTCTTTCGTTAGTTCGAAAAGATCGTCGGAATCGGAAATGAGACCGCGTTCCATGAGGAGCCGTATGGTCTCACGACCGCATCCGTCGATGTCGAGCGCGTGTTTGCCAGCGAAGTGAATTAACTTGCGTGCCTGCTGTTCGAAGGAGCCTGCCTGCCTGCATCGATGCGCTGCCTCTCCTGGCACGCGTTCAATTCCGCCATCACCGCCACACAATGCCGAGTGGGTTGGGAAATTCCACGTCCTCGCTCCCTTAGGGCGAAGCTCTTTCATGACTGAAACAATCTCAGGAATAATGTCACCCGCTTTTTGCAAAATCACCGTATCGCCGATACAGATGTCCTTTTCTTTTATGAAATTTTCGTTGTGAAGCGTTGCACGTGCAACGGTCGTCCCAGCAACCGCGACTGGACGCAGATGTGCGACCGGTGTGAGCTTCCCCGTACGTCCCACCTGAAGCGTGATGTCTTCGATAATCGTCTCAACTTGTTCCGGCGGAAATTTATACGCTATGGCAAAACGTGGCGCCTTGCCGGTATAGCCGAGCACCTCTTGTGCTGCGTGTGATTCGATCTTCAACACGATTCCATCGATTTGGTAATCGACCTTATCTCGTGCGCTTCCTCGCCATGTCTGCCAATATGAAAAAATATCTTCAATGGAATCGACATGGCGGTGTTCCGGATTGACGGGGAGACCAAGTTCCATAAGATACGCAAGCTCTTCGCTTTGCGTCGGAGGGAACACTTCCGATGTCGCGGCGACATCATATACAAATGCACCGAGTGCGCGCGCCGCCGCCACCTTCGGATCAAGCTGACGGATTGAGCCTGCCGCAGCATTGCGCGGATTCGCAAACTCAGGCTCGCCACGTGCCTTTCTAGCGGCGTTTAACTGCAAAAAGCCGGAACGCGCAAAGTACACTTCACCTTCGACAATGAGGTCAACGGGACGCCCGAGACGTTCCGGCACTTCTCGAATCGTGCGAACGTTGTGGGTGACATCCTCGCCGGTAACACCATCTCCGCGCGTCGCGGCACATACGAGTAAACCTTTTTCGTAGGTAAGGACAATTTTAAGCCCATCGATTTTGAGTTCAAGATCGTAGCTTGGCATACTATCGATAATTTTACGGACGCGTTTATCGAATGCGCGTATTTCCTCTTCAGAAAAGGCGTCGTTGAAAGACCACTGTGGCACGGCGTGTTTTACTTTTTCGAGGAACGGCAACGGCTCGCCTACAATGCGGCGGGTAACTGAATCCGTTTGTATAAGCTCTGGATACCTACTCTCAATTTCGCGCAATTCACTATGCAGTGCATCATAGACGCTGTCCGAAAGTTCCGGCGCATCGAGCGTATAGTATTGGTGCGCATGGTATGCGAGTAGTTCGTGAAGTTTCTCTGCGCGTTCCCTTATCTTACGAGGAGTCATGTGCCTACCACTATATCAATAGTGGTAGCTGAGACCACTTGACGCGAAACGCGCCCCCGTTTGGGGATTAGCCACTGCATTGCAGGAGATGTCGTAACCCTGAGAAAAGACATAGGTGGTTATATTATTTGGTGATTGCGGGTTCTCATACTTATAAACCGTTACGTCAGCACAGCGCTGTCCGGAATCAAGCGAGAGACGCTCGGTAACGGCCCACGACGGATTTGTTGTGCTGTTGTTGTATAAGACAATACTGTTTGAAAGTGCAGGACTGCCATCACAAGTTATACTGGGTGCTGAAGTAGGCTCAGGTGACGGATAGGCGAATGAATCTAATTGTTGGTCATAATATAAAGCGCATTCCAGTGCGGCATCAGCCGCATAAAATGCATATTGTGACTCTATAGCCGTAGAGGCGAGTATTTCCTGTTTATAACCAAGCGATCCAAGCGCAAGACCGATGCTGAGCATCACCGTCATAAAAATAACGGCGATAAGAAGCGCAAACCCGCGCTGTTGTTTATTCACACATGATTGGATTATTGCCATGAAGTTAGGTTGTCGGTGACCACTTCAGAATAATTGCTGCCATGGAAACTCCATTCCACCGTTGAGGTAATACTCACCTCATTTGAAGAAATGGTATTTGCCTGGATTGTACGCGTGAATGGTGTTGCCGTATTAGCTATACCACCGATACTAGCCTGTGTTGTATAAATATGATTTGAAGTAAGGTAGAGTGGCCCACAAGTATTACCATTACCACTGCCGCACGGAGTAAGCGAACAGCCACTGTTGCCGACACACATTGGCTGAAGTAGTGGGTCAAGAGTGCACTCCTTCGCGTTCGCGGAACTACCAGGTAAGCCACATTGTTTAATGGAAGTGGTGTTATTACCACCACTGACGAAATTATCCCAGCCTTCTTGCGATACATTTCCAGTATTAGCGGCATATGCGCTTAAATAGGCGTCATCACGCATCGTACGCACATATTCAATTCCCTCTTGTGCAAGATACGAAGCGGTAAGTTGATCACTCGCAAGTTCGGCGGCAACAATAGAACTATTTGCGGCATACATCGGCCCGACAATTGCAAGCGCGATAATCGCTATCGCAACCATGGCCTCAATAAGGGTAAATCCTTTTACATTCATATCTTATATATCGGAACCGCGCCACGCAGCACTTGATTCTACGTTAAAGGGTTGTGGCGCTCTCCCTGGGCTGGAGGGAACTGACCCTGAGACGATTATCGTAACGTAAGGCTGTTGGGTATCACCCGTGGCCGAATATGATCCAACGCCTGAAACATAGAAAACGAGCGAGGTGATAGTTACCGATGGGTCGGTAAGACTAATCCACGCTGAGGAGATACCTTTCTGCTCTTGTATTGAACCATTTGCGAATTTGTATGTGATTGCATGCCCATTCGCGTCAGTGAACGTGAATTCATCATTCCCACCATTCGAATATGTGCAATTACTACCCGCTGTTGGACAACCATAAGCAGAACCGGAACGAATATTGCGCGTCATGCTTTCAAGCGCGAAAGAAACGTTGTCGATTCCAGTCGAAATGGCTTGTGCCTGCTGATTAACGTGAA
>JAKBGA010000008.1:0-3736 GCA_021833245.1 bacterium
ATAACCAATATGATAATTCTTGGGCCGAAGGATTTTTCCCTTTTGATAATCCGCAATATGCTTTCGCGGTTGTGCTTGAACGCGGACCTTCGGGTGCGGGTGAAGAATCCGTAAACGTCATGCAACAACTTTTTGATGCATTGCATGCGGAGAATTCTCCTTACGTTGGTGGCACGGCAACCAGTACACCATAATGCTAATTAGCGCTGACGCCTATAAGTAGGGCATGCTATTGCATTCTAGGGTAGTATTCACGTACAATGATTCATACCAACCGCATCACTTAGCCGAGTCTCTTCTAAAACATGATTAATGCAAAAGAAACATTCGTCTCGCAGGAGAAGTTTGACGAAATGGTCAAAGAATTAGAGCACTTAAAAACAGTGCGTCGTACTGAGATTGCAAAGAACCTCGAATATGCTCGCTCGCTCGGTGATCTTTCAGAGAACGCTGAATATCAGGAAGCGCGTGATTTGCAGGCCGCAACAGAAGAACGTGTCAAGAAGCTCGAAGAACTCGTGAAATATACAAAAATTTTCACTGACGGGAAAAAGAAGAGTGAAATTAGTTTCAATTCGAAAGTATCAATCAAAAAGGAAGGGGATCCTACCGCACACGAATATACCATCGTCGGTAGTGAAGAAGCCGATATGCGCGTGAAGAAGCTCTCGCACGTCTCACCACTCGGCGCAGCACTTATGGGTAAGAAGAAGGGTGATATTTTTACTTTTGAGACGCCATCTGGTAAACAGACGTATACAATCGAGAAGGTATCGTAACATAATAAAACCCCACGTGATGGATGGATCGCATAGCCGTCGAGATACGAAATATCCGTCACCATCGAAATGGAAAAGCATTTCTTATACGCGATGATAAAGACACTTTCTGGTCGCGTGCATGTCGGGAATCTGGTACCACCGATACCTCTCCTTGGGAAAGGAGCCGTGCCAGCAGCACAAGATATACCGCTGATTCTCTAAGGGTGTAACGGATTAAATCGCTTGGTAAACAGTACCCGTAGAACATGCAACAAGCCCTTGTCAGGCTGCGCATCTATGACCACAAATCGGTCAAAAGCGTCATAAGACTCTATTTCACAGGTGCAGGAAGCTCCGTCCTTCGCCAGTAAGCAGATACAGACCAATCAATAATGGAAGTGAGTTCTCAAGACAATTTTCCCGACATTTGCAGGATCTGGGATCAATCATAGCAAGGTATTGGCGTTCTCCTCGAGGAGGGGGCGGTGAGGTTGGGCGACTTCCATCGCACCAGTGGCGAGGAGTTCTATGGGATCAGTAGGTATAGGAAATGCCATGGAAACTACAGTGTGGATAACTTCATATAATAATGTGGGAGAAAGTGGTATATAATCCAGTAATGGTTATATAGAGTGGGAAATTGGAATGGTGGCCTATTCCCGCACTGCATAACCGTACGCTATGTTTCTTGGAGAATACCTACACACTTTTGATTCAAAGAATAGGATTTCGGTCCCTTCGAAATTCCGAAAGGATCTAGGCCGCGTCGTTGTGGTAACGCGCGGCCTTGATCATTGTCTCTACGTGTATTCTCGCAAGGAATGGGAAAAACAAGCACGGGCCTACGCGGTAGAGGTGAATGGAAGTGCTGCACGGCGCGGTCTCGCACGTCTCTTTCTCGCCGGTTCGTCCGAGGTCGAGGTTGATGGGACGGGCCGCGTGCTGATTCCCGAGCATTTGAAATCTTTCGCATCGATCAAGGAGAAAGCGGTAATTGCTGGAGTCGCCGATCGAGTCGAAATTTGGGAAGAAGGTGCATGGAAAAAATATACTTCCGAAATTGAGCGAGATGCTGATGCATTTGCCGAGAAAGTAGGCGATATCCATTGATATGGAAAAAGTCCATCACGATAGCGTGCTCATGGGCGAAGTGCTCGCTGCGCTCGCGGTGCGGCCTAGCGATACAGTTGTTGACGCAACGATTGGTGGAGCAGGGCACTTTGCCTCGCTTCTTGCCGCACTTGGCGAGGGGGGTGTCATCGTTGGCATTGATGCTGATTCCGCAGCGGTTGAGCGAGGACGTATGGCATATGCTCTTGATCGTCGACCAGGGCGTCCCATCGCTCATTTGGTGAATGATAATTTCCGTAACCTTATGCGTATTCTTGAGCGCCTCGGAATTGCCCCGGTCGATAAAATACTTTTTGATCTTGGATGGAGTGGCTATCAAATTGCATCATTTCGTGGATTTTCTTTTAAAAATGACGAGCCCCTCCTCATGATGTATGGAGATGGTGGAGAGACGGCAGCCGATATTGTGAATAGTTCTTCTGAGGCAGTGCTTGCCGACATACTTTTCAAATATGGCGAAGAACGTTTCGCACGCAGTATTGCGCGTTCGATCGTTGCAGCGCGTGCTCGCGAACGAATTCTCACAACGAATGCGCTTGTCGCTGCGGTTATTGCAGGTACGCCACGTTGGTATCAAAAACGGAAAATTCACCCCGCGACGAAGACATTTCAAGCATTCCGTATTGTAGTTAACGATGAAATAGGAAGTTTACAAGAAGGCCTCACTGCGGCGCTTAGCATGCTTGCTCCTGGTGGACGCCTCGCGGTTATTTCTTTCCACAGCATCGAGGATCGTATCGTGAAAACCATGCTACGTGATGCGGCAAACACCGGAGCGGGGTCATTGGTGTCAAAAAAACCGATTATACCCTCGCGTGCGGAAATTCACGCGAATCGCCGTGCGCGTAGTGCGAAATTACGCGTATTTGAACGAAGTGCCGCTGTGCCAGATACAGAGTCAACCAACCCAACTTCTTACATGTTCTCTTATGTCTAATATTCGCCAACATTTTTCGTTCTCTCTACTTTCGCTTTGTTACGTCATGGTTGGCGTTCTCGCTGTTACTTATATAGGACTCATGGCCGTTGTCATGAGTTATGCAGCACTTACGGTTGAGTTTTCTCAGTCAGTTAAAAATGACGAGGCGGCGGTTGCAACACTCGAATCGCAATATCTTGCTTCAGTGGCAAAAATCACGAATACAGATTACAGTGCGGAAGGATATACGGCACCAACTGCCCAAATATTTGTTCCAGCAACGGCCATTACCGCATTGCGCTAAAAGGAGCTATGCGCGCGCAGTTTCGTAAACGCATTCGTATTGTTCTCGCAATCATTATTCTGATTGCTTTAGGTATTTTTATACGTCTATATTTTCTTCAGATTGTGCATGGGCAGGAATATGTACAGAAAGCAAATCAGCAATTTGCATCGGGTGGAAGTGGACTTTTTGATCGTGGCTCCATTTATTTTACCCGTAAGGATGGCACACTCATTTCCGCAGCAACGCTCGCCACTGGATTTCTTGTCGCGATAGATCCGCAAGAAATTATTAATGCAGAAGCAGCTTATTTGGCTATAAATTCTATAGCATCTTCGACAATGGTTACTCACACAGCATTTCTTGCCGATGCTATGGATAAAACCAAAGTATATATAGAGGTCGCATATCATCTTTCGAATGCAAACGGGAGTGCACTTGCCGCCCTCGCCATTCCAGGCGTACAGGTATTGCGTGAGACTTGGCGCTATTACCCTGGCGGATCGCTTGCGGCACAATCCATAGGCATCGTCTCCGATGGATCCGGTGGCACACCCACTGGCCAAACTGGTCTTGAAGCGGCGTACAACAGCGTCCTTTCACGCTCAGGCGACGCGCTTCACAAAAATTTCTTCGCAGAAC
>JAKBGA010000008.1:3836-18732 GCA_021833245.1 bacterium
CAATCCATAGGCATCGTCTCCGATGGATCCGGTGGCACACCCACTGGCCAAACTGGTCTTGAAGCGGCGTACAACAGCGTCCTTTCACGCTCAGGCGACGCGCTTCACAAAAATTTCTTCGCAGAACTCTTCTCGAACGCTAATAATTTACTTTCTAGTACACAAAATGCGAACGAAGGTGATATTGTAACGACAATCGAACCCGAAGTCCAAACACGATTGCAGGACGATGTTACTAAGGTAAATCAGCGATATTCAAGTGAAAGCTCGGGTGGCGTCATCATGGATCCCAAAACTGGTGCGATCTATGCGATTGCATCATATCCAACCTTTGATCCTAATGACCTTCAAAATCTCGACCCGTCATTATTGGTAAATCCGTTAGTTGAGAACGTGTTCGAGTATGGTTCAATAATGAAACCAATCACAATGGCATCAGCACTTACTGCTGGAGCGGTGACACCACAGACGACGTACAATGACACTGGCTGTATCCAGGTTGACGGTGATCGCATATGTAACTGGAACCTTAAAGCATATGGCGTTATTCCAATGTTGACCATCATTCAGGACTCGTTAAACGTTGGAGCATCCTGGGTTGCCGAACAACTTGGTCAGTCGCGGTTTCGGCAATATTTCACAAATATTTTTGGACAAAAAACAGGCATAGATTTGCCGCACGAAACTGATGCGCTCCTCTCAAACTTATCAAAGCCGCAACAGATATATTATGATACAGCTTCTTTCGGTGAAGGGATTGCGGTAACGCCTATACAAATGGTTCGTGCACTTGCTGCCGTAGCGAATGGCGGCATACTCGTGCGACCTCATCTGGTTTCAAGTATCATTCTCAATTCAGGAGTTTCGCAACCTATCAACTGGGGAAGTGGCACTCGAATTTTTTCAGTGGCAGCGGCGCGCGAGACGACCGTTATGATGGATGCTTTGTGGGATAATGCGCTTAAGGTAAATGGCATTTCCGCAAAAATTCCCACTATGTCAGTAGCCGCGAAAACTGGTACAGCGCAATTACCGACTCCCACGGGCACTTATTACAAAAATAAGTTTTTTAACTCCGAGGTCGCCTTTTTCCCATCATTTAATCCAAAATTTATCATCCTTCTCTATACGGAGGATCCGAAAAATGTTATATATGCGGAACAATCTCTTTCGACCTCATTGCTTGACCTAGTACATTTTCTCATTAATTATTATGCTGTGCCCCCCGATCGCAACGTCGCAACCACAACGATTCCATGAGGAAGATTTTTAAATCCATTGTCGTCTTCAAACTCGCATTTCTTGCTCGTGCCGTTGTGCATCGCTATCGACCGCGCATTGTGATGGTAAGCGGGTCCGTTGGGAAGACATCAACGAAAGATGCCGTTGCCATGGCACTCTCCACACGATTCCTTGTACGCAAAAGTGAAAAGAGTTTTAATAGCGAATTCGGCGTCCCATTCACTATTTTTGGCGTAAAAAGTCCCTGGGGTAATCCGCTCGCGTGGTATTCGGTTATGAAAAGTGCTCTCGGGCTTCTTCTTCTACCAAACCATTATCCGAATATGCTTGTGCTTGAAGTAGGAGCGGACCGACCTGGTGACCTCGCTAGAATGTTGCGCATTGCAACGCCAGATGTTGTTGTGATAACACGATTGCCTGAAATACCTGTGCACGTCGAGGCATACGCGTCACCCGAAGCGGTACGAGAAGAAGAATTTTCTCCGGCGTATGCGCTTGCCGCGGATGCTCCTCTTGTCATTCCATCTGACGACCAATACGCACTCGACAGTGCGGTGCGTACACCAGCGCGCAGTATTTTATACGGAACTTCGAATAATGCCGTTGTCCACATTAGTGACATTGATTTTTATGAGTCAGGAGAAAGGGTGATGGGTATGATCGCGAAAGTCAGTATTTCAGGAGAAACTCGAGATCTTATTATTCGTGGCTCGGTTGGCAGGACACAAGTATTTCCTATAGCTGCAGCTCTTGCTACTGCTTATGCACTCGAAATACCACTTTCTGATGCGCTTACCGCACTTGAAAATTACGAACCGCCACCTGGTCGCGGACGGATCTTCTCCGGGAAGAATGGTTCCGTTATAATCGATGACTCCTACAATTCTTCGCCTGCGGCGGTTGAAGAAGCGCTCGCGACCTTAAAAATATTTCCTCGTGCGAAGCGGCGCATTGCCATTCTTGGCGATATGCTGGAACTTGGACGTTATTCTGTCATGGAGCATGAACGCATAGGTACGCTTGCAGACAGTTCAGCTGATATGGTTGTAGCGGTTGGTATTCGTGCCCGTGCATTCGTTGCAACGTTAAAAAACGATAAAGCACTATGGTTTAGTAATTCCCAGGAGGCCGCAGCAGCTCTTGTCGATATCGTTCGTATCGGTGATGTCGTATTGATAAAAGGATCTCAAGCGATTCGCACAGAACGAATCGTTGAAGCATTGCTTGGCGACCCTTCCGATGCAGTACGGCTCGTACGCCAGGAAGAGACATGGAAACAAAAACCGTAGCGTACACGCAGCAATTCTGATATAAAACAATACATCGGCCCTATCGTCTAATGGCTAGGACAGCGCCCTCTCACGGCGTAAATCGGGGTTCGACTCCCCGTAGGGTCACAGAGTTCCAGCTCGTAGTCTGCCATAATGGTAAGAGCATTTGTTTCGGGGATGGACATTTACTTCGAAAGAAGTAATTAGAATTGATTAGCGAAATTCAATCCTGTTGGGCCGCACATCATTAGCCCGAGATTCTTAACTGTTTTGAATTCCTTAATGCGTTTCACAGAGTTTATTTCTGCAGCCAAGTACCGTGTTTCGCTAATCTCTTTGTCCAACTGTTTACATTGCATAAGCTTTTGTACTGCCGACTCGTTTAACATTGGCCCACACTCATGAATTAGTTTTATGATATACCGCAATACGTTAAACATGAAAGAAAAAAGCCGGTGGTTCACCACCGGCACAGGTGCACACTTTTATTACCGCGTGTTCGGAGAATCGTCATTTTCCGGAGGCGATGGATTTCGCTTTTCGTGTGCTCTTGCGTCCTCTATAATGCCTGGGATGTTGCGAAGGGGTGTTTGTTCGCGAGGAACCCTCACCGGAGGTTCTTCTTGAGGTGCCGGTGTGGACTGATCTTCGATCTTTCTTTTCTTCAAACGCTCATCAATCCCATGTATATGCATGAGTTCCTTCATTTTTTTCACTGGATCATTCATCGGATTACCCTCCATACATCGGCATACTTGTAAGTATGCCAGGCAATAACACAGTGTCAATGAGAATAAAACATCTGTGATTAGGTTTACGTAAGCAAGGTATCTACAACCGCCTTGACATCGCCACCGTCGGCTTTTCCACTCAACTCTTTCATTAAGATGCCGGTGAACTTACCTGTTTCGATCTTTGTTGAGATACCGAGTTCTGTCATCTTCGCGCGCGCGATCTTGATGATTTCTTCACGACTCATTTGGACGGGGAGATAGGATTTGAGTATGGCAAGCTCGGCTCTTTCTGGTTCCGCGAGATCGTTTCGCGACGCCTTCTCGAATTGTTCAATAGAATCCTTGCGCTGATTAACGGCACGCTTCACCACCACAAGAGCTTCCTCGTCTGTTAGGAGTTCATCGGGCTTGCGTTTTTTGGCGACGATTTCGTTCGTCATCGCCGTGAGAATCGAGCGGAGTGTCCGGAGCCGTACCTCGTCACGTGCGCGGAGTGCGTCTGGAATCGCTTTCTTTATAGTTTCGTGAATAGCCATACGGCAGAGTATACTACAGACATGAGCATTTTAAATATTTCTTTCGTCATTCTTGCTCTTTTTGTTGTGCAGGGCATTGCTCTTTATTTCATCCTACGTCGCCACGAACCCGTCCGCGACGAAGGTAGCATGGTGCTTTTGCAACAGCAGTTGCAGAATCTTGAAAAGACGCTCGATGCGCGCGTTTCAGACACATCTCGTGCGATGCAAGAGAATGCGCACCGACAATTTTCTGAATCCACTCGGCTCATCAAGGAGATAACGCAAGAAATTACTTCCGTGAAGGAGATTGGTCGACAGACGCAAAGTTTCGCGGAACAGCTGCAGAGTCTTCAAGACATACTCAAAAATCCGAAGCAGCGAGGCATCCTCGGAGAATATTATCTGGAAACCGTTTTGAAGAATGTACTTCCGCCAGGGATATACCAGATGCAGTATCCATTCAAGAATGGTGAGATTGTCGATGCTGCAGTGTTCATAAATGAAAAGATTGTCCCGATTGACTCGAAGTTTTCGCTTGATAATTACAATCGTCTCGTGCATGCGAGCGAGACAGAGAAGCCAACATTTGAAAAAGCGTTCATCAATGATCTCAAGCTACGCATCCAGGAAACCGCAAAGTATATCCGGCCCGAGGAAAACACGATGGACTTTGCGTTCATGTTTATTCCTTCAGAGGGAATTTATTACGATCTTCTCACGAATCAAGTTGGCGGTGGAGAAGATGAAAATCTCATTCAGAGGGCGGCGAGCAAATATAAGGTCGTTATTGTTTCGCCAACATCATTTCTTGCATACCTCCAGACTGTTATGCAAGGACTCAAGGCACTTAAAATCGAAGAGAAGGCGGTGGAAATTCAGCAAAGGGTAGGGGAATTAGGGAAGCACGTTGCTGCTTATGAGCAATTCTATAAGAAGCTTGGTATTTCACTCAGCACGACCGTTTCGCATTATAATAGCGGATACAAAGAGCTTGGTAAAATAGATAAGGATGTCTACCGCATAGCCGATTCGAGAATAGGCATCGAGCCTGAATTTCTTGAGAAGCCCACGCAGGAACTTGATTGATCTTGCAATATGTGTTAAAAAATAAACAGAAAGGAACCTCACGCCGAGGTTCCAATTGAAACGGAGGGAATTGAAATGGGAATGACAGTGTATTTGAGTTCATTCGTAGTGCTTTTTATTTTCTGTGTACTAGCAGCCTTGGCGGTGACAGATTTGAGATGGCACAAGGGTGTGAACACGCGATTTGGATCCGTACTATTACTGTTCACCGTCATTGCTGCCGCAGGGGTAATGATTGGTGTATCTGCCGGACATGGATACGTGTCCGAGGCGACAACACCCCTTTCAAAGGTCCTGTCAAACAGGAGGGAATATTCACTCATTGGAGTTATTCACTCGGGTAAGAGTAATATATTGATTATCGAAGATGGTAAAGTGTTTCGCGATAGCGGCTACCACCTCTGCATCGTGCGGACGGATGATCCGATACCGCCCGTGCATTTCACCATGATTAATGGGAGGGTGGTTGCAACCCCCACGACGGTAACCAATCAGCGGCAATGAAAACATGTTGAGGCTGTGTCGGAGAACATTCCGCGCAGCCTTGTTTTTTATACAGAAGAATGTTAGATTATAACGACTATGGAAGTGGCCGTAATCAAGACCGGCGGGAAGCAGTATGTCGTCTCGAAAGGCGACACTATTTCTATCGAGAAATTTCCGGAAGACTTGGGAAAAGGCGACACTGTTGTCTTCAGCGAGGTGCTCCTCGTTGACAACGGCTCGGACACGACCATCGGTGCGCCCGTTATCAAGGGCGCAGAGGTCAAGGGCACCGTTGTTTTCGCAGGGAAAGGAAAAAAAATTGAGGTTGTGAAGTATAAACCGAAGAGTCGTTATTATAAACGTCGTGGGCACCGCCAACCGCTTCTTAAGGTAAAAATCGACTCGATTTCCTAATCCTAAATATCGAAAGCAAATGCAAAGGCTTTTATTTAGCTAGCTATATTTTATATGCAAATAGGGCGCTGGAATCATCAATCATCTAATAGTGACTCGCACAGTAGTGGACATTCTTCCTCATACCAACGGGGGAAGTACTCCGCCGCCCGTCCTTCTTATGGATCTCGTCGAGACAGCTCATTCAGCAGACGCAATGGGAGCCGTCCTGCAGATCGTGGTAATTATGGACGCGGTGGATATGGTAGTCATGGACACGCAGGCGCGCGTCGTGGCGGATTTGGTTCTTTCGGTGAGACTGAAGCAGAAATTTCAAAATTCATGAATAAGGCGGTTGTCAGCACTGAAGAACCAGTATTTGTTCCTGAGCATAAGTTTTCCGATTTCGATATTAACGATCATCTGAAAAAAAATATCGCTGCGAGAAAATACGAACTTCCAACGCCAATTCAAGATAAAGCAATTCCACATGCTTTGCTCGGCCAAGACGTTGTCGGTCTCGCTCAGACAGGAACGGGGAAGACTGCCGCATTTCTCATTCCGCTTATCGACAAAGTAGTGAAGCAGAAAGGTGAGCGTGTTCTGATCATGGCACCGACCAGAGAACTTGCGGTGCAGATAGAAAAAGAACTTGCAGGATTTGCACGTGGTCTCGGATTCCGTGGCATGGTCGCGGTTGGTGGCGCGAATATCGGTCCTCAAATATCGATGCTTCGCAATGATCCGGCATTCGTTATTGGTACGCCCGGACGACTCAAGGATTTGATGGAACGTCGTGCGCTTGATCTTTCCGGTTTTGGTACAGTCGTTCTCGATGAAGCGGATCGTATGCTCGACATGGGTTTCATTGATGACATGCGCATAATTCTTTCAAAAATGCGCAAAGAGCGTCATACGCTCTTCTTTTCCGCGACAATGTCGAAAGATATTGAGCGGCTCATCGGTGATTTCCTCACGAGCCCCGTGATCATTTCAGTAAAGATGCGCGATACGCCGAGCAGCATTGATCAAGATGTTGTTCGTATTCCTCGCGGAAAAGATAAATTCGAGGTACTCGCGAATCTTCTTAAAGATCGGGAGTTCAGTCGAGTACTTGTATTTGGCCGTACCAAGTTCGGCGTAGAAAAGCTCGCTAAGGCGCTTTCGCGTCTTCACATTCACGCGGAGAGCATTCATGGTAATAAGACGCATGGAGCGCGTTTGCGTGCACTGGAGGCTCTCAAGGCAGGAAAGGTGAACGTGCTTGTTGCCACTGATGTTGCGGCGCGTGGATTGGACATTCCAGCGGTCTCACACGTCATCAATTATGACCTTCCTTCCACATATGAGGATTATGTTCACCGCATCGGTCGTACCGGCCGCGCTTCGCTTAAGGGCCGCGCATTGACTTTTATTCAAGATCGTTAAGCCTCTCTGCGGTTTATAAGAGCGGCACGCAACGTTTGTGCATCGGAATACTCAAGCTCGCTGCCAGTCGCGAGGCCACGTCCGAGTTCAGAAATCTTCAAATGATCGCGGTATGGCGCGAGCAATGCACGCACGCGGTCTGCCGTGTGCTCGCCTTCGCTTGTTGCCGAAAGCGCGAGTACCACTTCCTTCAGGCCGTTCCCCAGACGTTTTTCAACCATCTGTAATAATTCCTTCTCACGGATTGCACCTTTACCCGACAGGGTGAGTACGCCGCCGAGTACGAAATAACGTCCATGATACGTACCCGCACGTTCTATTGCGGAAAGGTCTTGATCTTTCTCAACAAACATCAAAATTGCGTCATCTCGTCCGTGATCAGAACAATATCTGCAGACATTTGTAGTAGTTTCGTTATGAAAACGGAAGCATTCGGAACATTGGCGAACATCTTTACCAAGCGACAAGATAAGTTCCGCGAGTTTCGTACGTTCTGAGGTTGGCGCGGAAAGTAAGTAATACACAAAACGTTTACCTTGTCGGGGGCCAATCCCTGGCAAGCGGGCTAGAGCACGAGCAAGTTCGTCAATATGATCCATTAGTTAGAGAACTCACCTGCGAGGTCACCGTAGCCGCTCGTATCTACTGGCTGGAATGTGGCGCGTTTTTCATCGAAATAGAGTTCAGTTTTACCTGTCGGGCCATTACGGTGTTTCTCGATAAGAATTTCCGCAATATTTGGTTGGCTATTTTCCGGATTGCGCTTGTCTTCGCGATGAATGAACATAACGACATCGGCATCTTGCTCGATACTCCCGGAATCGCGTAGATCGCTCAAACGCGGCCTGCCGCCACGTTGCTCAACTGCACGCGAAAGTTGTGAAAGCGCAATTACTGGTACCGCAAGTTCGCGCGCGAGCGATTTAAGCGAACGGGATATTTCGGTGACCTGCTGGACAAGGGAATCGGAAGATTTAGCCGAGGTCGGAGTCATGAGCTGAAGATAATCCACGACGATGAGTCCAATACCGCGTTCCCGTTTCAGTCTCCGTGCGACCGCGCGCATCGCGAGGATATTATTGCCCGGCTTATCGTCTATGAAAATGGGGGCTTTTGAAAGCGATTCAAGCGCATCGCGTATGCGGCCGAAATCCTCCTCCTCTCTCACCTGGCCTGTGCGCAATTTCCATGAATTGACGAAAGACTCCGCGGCAAGCATGCGATCGATAAGTTGTTCCGAACTCATTTCGAGCGAGAAAATACCGACGGCAACATTATGACGTACAGCAGCATTTCGTGCGATGTCCAGGGCGAGCGAAGTTTTTCCCATTGAGGGGCGGGCCGCTATAATGACAAGATCGGAAGGGTGGAAGCCTGAGAGAAGATTATCGAGAGAAGGGAAACCTGAAGGAACACCACGAATGCCATCTTCTTTTTTTGAAAGAGCTTCGATACGATCCCATGCCTCGTGAATTTTATCGCCAATGGCAGTGAATTTGTGCGCCGCGGAAGCATTGCCTATTGCGTATATGCTTTTTTCAGCCTCATCGAGCACTTCCATTGTTTCTCGCGCCTCATCATATGCGGATTCGGTAATAGTAGATGCAGCCTCAATGAGGGAGCGCATGAGGAACTTGCGTGAGACAAGTTCTGCGTAATGCGAGAAATTTCCAGGCGCTGGAGCTGATCCGATAAGCTCTGCAAGATAGCTGCGGCCACCGCCACGCTCAAGCAAACCTTGGTTCTGTAGTCGCTCGGAGAGAGAAAGGAGGTCAATCGGTTCGCCACGCTCGGCAAGCTCGCGCATAACGCTGAATATAAGTCGATGTTTCTCTGCATAGAAAGAATCTGCGCGAATAAGATCCGACACATCATGGATGGCGTCTGGTTTTAAGAGAATGGCACCAAGGAGTGCGCGCTCAGATTCAAGGGACTGCGGGGGAACACGATCGGATGTCGTCATTCACCAATTGTATCAAAGAGTCTCTTGAGTTAACACAGGCCCATCCGGACCGTCGTCCACACGATATCCACTGTGCTCGATAGCATCACGGATATGATCGGCCTTTTTAAAATCTTTCGAGGCACGTGCTGCCTCTCGGCGTGTAAGCAGGTCCCATATCTCTTTCGGCACGTCTTTCTCTTCAAGGGGATTGGATTGTTGGGGAGGGTCGAGAAGTGAGAGACCGAGGTGTGCTTGTGCATCCTCCAGAAGTCCCCATTTTTCTTCAGGCGCGTATTCTTCACTTTTTAGAACACTCCAGAGGATGCCGAGTGCTTGCGGGGTCGCAAGGTCGTCACGCATAGTAGCCAGGAATTGATCACGTATTGCGGAAGCAGCACTTTTGCGTTTTGATTCGCGCGCGATGACGCGAGACATTTTCCAAAGTCGATCGAGTGCGCCGGCGGCACCTGCAAGTGCATCCCAGGAAAAGGAGAGTGGTGTACGATACTGTGCCTGGAAGAAGAAATAACGCAAGGAAAGTGGATGGAATCCTTTCTCGACGATGTCGGAAAGATACACGACGTTGCCGAGCGATTTCGATGCCTTTTCACCGCGCATGGTGAGGAAAGCGCTATGCATCCAATAATGGACAAAAGTGCGGCCACCTACTGACTCCGATTGAGCGATCTCGTTATTGTGGTGTATGTGCGCAAGATCCTCGCCACCGGTATGAATATCAATTTCTTGTCCAAGCAAAGCGCGTACCATCGCAGAGCATTCGATATGCCAACCGGGGTTGCCGCGACCCCACGGGCTATTCCATTGTTGAAGATCGTTTGGTTTTGCGGTCCGCCAAAGGACAAAGTCGGCAGGATGACGTTTCCCTTTAACGACTCTGACACGTGCGCCAGCTTCAAGCTCCTCACTGGAAAGTCCTCCAAGTTTTCCATAACCGGGGAATTTCCCCGTATCGAAGTAAAGACCGTCCGTAAGGCGATACGCAAAGCCTTTTTCCTCAAGGGTTTTGGCAAGCGCTATCTGTTCTTTGATGTATTTTGTTGCTCGGGGAAATTGAATATCGCTCGTGTCGACGGAAAGATCGTCCAGGTCTTCAAGGAAAAGTTTTGTATAGCGATTTGCGATTGTTTCTGGTGTCAGGTGCTCGCGTGCAGCACTAACCGCAACCTTGTCTTCCCCAAAATCGCCATCGCCGACGAGGTGACCGACATCCGTTATATTTATGACGCGATGCACACGATATCCGGCTGCGGCAAGTGTGCGTGCGATAGTATCCGCGAACACGAAAGTACGAAGATTCCCGATGTGTGTGCGAGCATATACGGTCGGTCCGCAAGAATAAAGGAGCACGATACCAGGTTTTTGTGGCACAAAAACCTCTTTCCGACCCGAGAGCGTATTTGTAAGAAATATAGGTGGATACTGAGTATGTATAATACTTCCTTTTTTAAGGATTTTGGCGAGCCATTTCATACATTAAAAAATCCATCGCTTCCGTGCGAAAAAAAGCACCATAAAGCTGACAAGACCGAACATGATTGCCACAATGATCCAAAAGGCATTCGGATTTTGCTCAAGAGGCGTTCCGAGCATGTGCATACCGAAAATGAGGGCGATGAGCTCGAGAGGAAGAACGCTGAACGTGATGATAGTAAGCGTTTTCATAATTTCGTTTTGGCGCGATTCAAGCAGCGCGATGTTAGTTTCGCGTAATTCGGTCGCAATTGCACGGTGCGTCTCAACGAGGCGCGCGATCTGTATGCGTTCGGTGCGTATACGTTCCGTACGTTCTAGAAAAGATGTTCCAAATGAATTTCGTTCTGCAAGCGCCGCAAGGAAACGATCAAGCGGTTCCTCTTGGTCCGCCAGCGCTATTTCCATATGCAAAAATTCGCGACTGACTTGTAGAATCGAGAGTATCGTTTTCCGTTCGGAACCGTCAAACATGTCTTGTTCTATGCGCTCAAGGCGATTTACGACATGGTTTGTGTGATCATGCACTGAGGTATATAAATGCACAAAAAGAAGTTCAAGTAAGACGTCAGTGGTAAGAGCGACACGCTTCAAGATGAGTCTCTGTGTCTCGAGAAGCTTTTGCAGATGATGCAAAGGTGCCACGACCTCGTAGCGTACCGTAAGGATGAAGTGATCGCCGACGATGAAGTCAATTTCCTGATTTTTCGTCGCATCATCTTCCGCGCTGTGCGCAGGGAAGTGGAGTACAAGAAGCGTCATCTCGTCTTCTCGCGCTACGAGCGAGGTCGGGGTTGGGGAAAGCAGTTCTTGCTCGAGGCGTTCACCGATTGAAAACTCATGAGCCGTATCCCGTATTTCCTCCTCAGTCGGCTGCTCGAGGTCAATCCAGGTGACCTCACGATATTCATGCCGAAATATCATGCCTATAGAATACCACGCGCGGTTTCCACCGTTCTATTTTGTTGCACCCATGTGATACACTCTGCTTTATGGAATCAGAGAACGCACGCGGTGGTCATAAGTCTCGTGTAATAACACGCGGTGTCTCTTTTGCGCTTGTCGCCGTACTTGCCTTTGGCGCAGGCCTTATCATTGGCGTGAACGGATCTACCGCTGGTGAGATTATTTCGCACGCTCCGTTTATTGGTGACGGACTCGATGCGACTCCAGATCCAAATGTTGATCTAACTGATTTCTGGGAAGCCTGGAATGCGCTTAATACAAATTATGTTATTACACATGCATCCTCGACTCTTCCTTCGGTTAAAGATCGAATTTTTGGCGCTATTAGCGGCCTTGCTGCCTCTTACGGCGATCCGTATACTGTTTTCTTCCCGCCGGCGCAGGCGAAAGCCTTTGCCGACAACATCTCAGGAAGTTTCGCTGGCGTTGGTATGGAAATTGATATAAAGAACAATGTCTTAACTGTCATTGCGCCCTTAAAGGGCACGCCTGCGGAAAAAGCAGGAATCAAAACAGGTGACCAAATCGTTGCTATTGACGGAAGATCGACAAGCGGTCTTCCGATTGATGAGGCGGTAAGCGATATTCGGGGCCCCGTTGGCACGACCGTTGATCTAACTATTGTTCGTAACGGGAAGTCGTTTGATATGAAAATAGTGCGTGAGACAATTCAAGTTCCTGAAATAAGTGACGGCCTCGATGCGGCTAGCGGTGTTTATCACATTGCGCTTTATGAGTTCACCGCTAATTCTGCGGAGCTTTTTGATCAGGCACTCGCACGTTTCAGAGCTTCAGGGTCGAAAAAACTCATCATTGATTTGCGGGGGAACCCCGGCGGCTATCTTGACGCGGCGGTTGATATCGCGAGCCACTTTCTTCCGAAGGGTGCGACGGTTGTAACCGAAGATTTCGGCGGCAAGGCACCCAATCAGGTATATACGAGTTTTGGGTATGGGGATGTTCCAGCAGGAACAAAGGTAGTGGTGCTTGTTGATGGCGGTTCAGCGTCGGCCTCAGAGATACTCGCGGGTGCGCTTCAGGATACGCATACCGCAACAATTATAGGCACCCAATCCTTTGGGAAGGGATCAGTGCAAACACTACTGAGTCTTGATGGCGGGTCGTTAAAAATAACTGTCGCGCGCTGGATTACTCCTGCGGGTCATTGGATCATGGGCCGCGGTATAACGCCAGATATCATTGTGCCTTTTACCAGCGCGGATGCCGCTGCGAAGAAAGATCCGCAAATGGCGCGTGCTATTCAGTTCCTTACGACGGGAAAGTAGACGAATAGCCTTTGATAGGCTAGTCTGGTGGTATATGAAAATAGTTTTAACTAAAGACGTGAAGGGGATTGGGAGCGAACATGACACGGTCGATGTTGCCGACGGCCACGCCCTTAATTACTTGATCCCAAAAGGGTTTGCGAAAGCCGCGACACCCCAAGCTAGGAAAGAAGCCGAACTGCGTCTTAAACAGAAGGCGGATCGTGCCGTACTCGATGCATCGCTCCTCGCGCAGAATATTGCCGTACTCGCCGAGGCGCGCATTGTTATCCGTGCGAAGGCGAACGAGAAGGGTCATCTTTATGACGCGGTGGGGGAGCGGGAAATCGTACAGGCGGTGAAGGAACAGGCGCATGTCGATATTTCCGAAGATTCTATAAAACTCGAGAGGCCGATCAAAGCGCTCGGCACCTTCGCTATTCCTGTCGCGACAGCAAATACGTTCGGAAAATTTTCGATCACGATTGAAGCGGAAGAATAGCTTTCTTATGGCGGCAGTTCCCGTTAGCGAAAGTTCCGTAAAGCCAGAACTTAAACTCTTCCTTTCGTACATTAAAACCATCGAAAACAGTGTCGGATCGAATTTATTTCGAAATCTGTATTTCGAAATCAAAGGCGGTGTCGTTGACGTGCTTAATGACGGTGATCTTTCTTGCGCGACATACGTAACGACCATCTTATACATCTTCGGTCTTATTAAGGAACGACATACAACCGTAATTGCCACAATTGACGATATATCGAAATCAGGCTGGTTTGAGATCACGGATCCCCGTAAGGGCGCGCTTATCCTCTGGGACTATAAGAAAAAAGATGACGGTACACAAGGAAAGCACCGGCACATCGGTTTCTTTATTGATAACGAAACTGCCATTAGCAATGATTCATCCACACGCGTTATTGCTAAACATCACCCGACGTTTGGTATTTTCCCGAATGGGGAAGTCCGACGAAATATTCTCGCGTATTACTGGAATGATAAATTGAACGTGTGAATTAAACGTTCAATTTAAATAACATCTGCGACTTTTTTGGTGACGATCCGACCTGTGAAGTTCGTCTTGCGGCGAGTGCGGAAGGCGACTGTGCCGTTGGCTATAGCAAAAAGCGTATGGTCGCGGCCGACGCGCACATTCTTTCCGGCTTCGATCTTCGTGCCGCGTTGGCGGACGATTACCATGCCCGGACGCGCGGAAGCACCGTCGGCAAGTTTTACACCGAGATACTTCGGATTCGAGTCATTGAGGTTTTTCGCTGAGCCGCCTGCTTTAGTTGATGCCATAGTGGTATAAGTTTTACCCGCTAATCATAGCAGAAACAGGTAAAGAGCGCAAAGTTTCGTTAACGTTATTCATGGTTACAGAATTGTGGATTAATTTGATCTGATACACTAGGATAACAATGAACGAGGATTTAGTACCTATCGCGTCGTCCACGTATACGCAAACAGATCGGCCCCTGATTCATGAGGTAACCGAACGTCTTGCGCAGGCAGTTCAGGAGGGTGGGCGCACAATGCCCGACAATCGTCCCTTGCTGGTTTGTAAACCGAAGAAGATAGAATCCTGGCGTGTTTTTAAGATCATGTCGGAATTTGTTGAGGGGTTTGATATTATTCGCCGTTATGGTCTTGCTGCAACTTTTTTCGGGAGCGCACGCGCGTCATTTGATGATGATATTTACAAGCATGCTACCGAGCTCGCGAGCCGTCTCGCTAAAAAAGGTTTTGCAGTAATTACGGGTGGCAGCGCCGGTGTTATGCAGGCCGCGAATAAAGGTGCGTTTGACGCTGGCGGATCTTCCGTCGGGCTCAATATCAATTTACCGGATGCGCAAAAGTACAATCCGTACTTAACCGAGAAATTCGGTTTTGATCATTTTTTTGTACGCAAGGTGATGCTTACCTATGCTTCCGAAGTCTATGTGTATTTCCCAGGCGGCTTCGGCACGCTCGATGAATTCTTCGAGATCGTGACGCTCGTGCAGACGAAGAAGATCCGCGCGGTGCCAATCATTCTTTTCGGGAAGAATTATTGGGAACCATTGCTAG
>JAKBGA010000009.1:0-17710 GCA_021833245.1 bacterium
CAACGGGCTTCCCCGTCCCACCCACTGTGGTTGTTACTGGCTGAACGGTACCACGATATATTTCATTGCCAGCAACAGTAACAACCATCGTTGCTCTCGTAAGATCGAGAGAATCTGAGAATATGGTAAGAGTCACCGGACTGTAGGGCGCTGGATACTGCGGTTCGCTCGAGAGCGTGAATGATGCGGCACTTCCCGTTCCACTTGCGAACTGCGCAAAAGCAATTCCCGGAAGGATAAGCATAGAAGCAAAGATGCTAAATAAGCCGAGACGCATGTTTTTATAGTATAGCGTGTACATAAGATAATTATGCGGCCTTGAACATCTCCTCGTGGATTTCTTCATCCGGTACAGTTTCCATGTAGGAATCATCATTTCCAGTTTCCTGTGTTTCTATTTGGGAAAGTTGCGCCTCGCGAAGCTGCATAAGTTGTATAGCCTGCCATTCACGTTCCTGCTGCCGTCTCTCAATCTGTTCTTTTTTCCATCTATTTAATGTGGCCGTTTCTATTTTTATTTGTCTCCCATACAACCTCCAGAGAACTACCGAAAACGCCGGAAATGTTCCAATGAATGGAATAATACTTACTCCCAAACTCCCTATCAGCCAGAACCAATTTCCCTTATTTACCGTAAAAATACGCACATTTCCCATAAGAAGCCAAAAACTAAGAATGAGAAAAGCGGCGAGACCGACGACATCCGCCATTATGGCACCGAATGTCTCGGTAAGTTCAATACCGAAGAAACCCGCTGTGGCAGCAGCGACGCTACATCCAGTAGCTGCTATTTTCCCCCCCACCCCAGCTACTGTCATTCCAAAAGTGGTATTCACTACATCAGTGCACCATAGTGCAGCAAGTGCTGGCCCAAAGAACCAAAACATCTCGAAAAACATCCTCGTTAAATCCAATATGCCAGCCACGACAATAATAGGCACTGCTCTTGACCATGTCATTACCTCTGGCGGCTCTGAATTATTTATTCTCCGCGGCATGTCGTTCCTTCTCTTTCTTTATTGCGAGAACTTGTGAAGGATCGGAAGTAATAATTTGATCCTCGGTGTAACTTGCGACAATTTTTATTGCAACGTGTTTCAATCCCGCAAAAAAGAGCCCCTCCCCCACCCCAGCTTCAATGAGAAGGTATTTTTCCTCATCCGTGAGATTGAACGTCTTTTGTAAAACATCGATTGTAGTTGGTGATTGCTTCAGCAGTAATTGAAGCGAGGAGTTGGTAAGAATTGGTCGCCCATACGGACTCTTTAAGAAATCTTCAACATCTTGTGTAATAGTTGCAACACCGAGATAATATTTACGTCCGCGTTTAGCAACAGAATATAAGAAAGATGCAGTGTCTTCACTTTTCATCATCCACCATGCCTCATCAATGATGAGTAGCCGTTTTCGCAAATCATGGCGCACCTCGTTCCAAATATAGTGCGTAATGATATACATAGCGACAGGCTTGAGCTCATCTT
Source organism: bacterium (assembly GCA_021833245.1). Taxonomy (GTDB): domain Bacteria; phylum Patescibacteriota; class Minisyncoccia; order Phycocordibacterales; family Phycocordibacteraceae; genus C7867-001. The sequence continues at coordinate 1,482 of JAKBGA010000009.1, forward strand.
CCATATCACGCACCGAGAAGACGGTAAATTGTTCCTTAAGATCGATGTTTGTCGGCTGATTTATGAATCCAGCCCATGAACCGCGAATATATTTCGAAAGGCGTTCAAGTAAAGACTCGCTACCCTCCATACCAGAGAGTACCTGTTCAAAATCGGAGAGAAGGGGCGGCTCTGCACCTGTAAAGTCAGCATCGCCCGTAATGTCTTTAAGCGCATAAGTCTCACTGATGGCGCGGTCGACAAGCGCATCTTCCTCGGGAGAAAGACCACCAAGCATAATACGAAAAAGTCCAACGAGCGTTATGATGTTGGAACGCAAGATATCTCTCGGATCCTCATCCTCTTTCACTGGCGGGAGATCAAATGGATTTATATGATGCTCGGAAGAGAGTGAGATATGGAAAGAGCGCCCGCCTGTAGCCTCCGCAAGTTGATCATATTCTCGCTCTGGATCAATAACGATTACATCGGCACCGAACATGAGCGACCTTAATATTTCAAGCTTCGTTGCGTAACTTTTACCAGAGCCTGACTTTGCAAAGACAACCGAATTATAATTCTCGAGTGAAAAACGATCGAAGAGAATGAGTGATGAATTGTGTCGATTGATACCATAAAGAATGCCGCGATCACTCGTGAGATCGAAGGAAACGAATGGGAATATCGATGAAAGTGGCGAGGAGTTCATTTTCGAATTGACAAGGAGCTCATCATCACCAAGTGGGAGGCAAGAACGGAACCCCTGTTCCTGCTGGAACAAGGATGGTTTTGTATAGACAAGCTTAGCGTCAAGAATTCCGCGAATATCGCCTTCAGTTTTATCGATCTCCTCTTTGGTGTCGCCATAGAGTGCGAGATAAAGCCCAATATCGAAAAGTTTTTCTTGCGCCTGTTGCAGGTTGTCTCGTAAACTCTCGAGATCTTGATATGCAGTATCCAATAGTGGATCGCGAACAAGTCCCCTCGACTCCCGTTCACTAATCTGGCTTTGCACCTCAGCAACCTTTTTCTGGAAACCGCGCAGAGCCTGCTCAGTTTCAATCGGGTGGATGAATAAGGATACATCAAGCACCTTATCAAGATTTATGACAGGCGAGAACCAGCTATCGGAAAGGAAACGAGGATAAGAAATAGTGTAAAATACACGGACAAATTTTTCTCCAAGCTCGAGCTCTCGTGAGTTAATCTTAAGTGCTGTTGGGGCTATCGTGTCGACGAGATCCAGAGAACCTTGTTTATAAATATCTTTCGGGAGAACCGGCAGAATCGTCGAAGTCTCCTCCTTTTTATTTGCACGATCAAGAAAGTCGAGAAGTGCCATAATTATTAATTATCGAGACGAATAGGATTTTCAAGCTCACCCGGATTAAATGAGCGATATAGTAACTCGATAACTTCTTCGGTTCCGAGTGGAACTGCCCGAACACCGGTACCAGCAAGTCCACCCGTGACAAGTGTAAGCCTTTGCTCAAGCTGTAAACGATCTTCCTCGAAAGAAGTTTTGGTAGCCGCACTTTTTGCAGCGGCATCTTCGTGCTTCAAGAAGCCGACCGCACCTGCGGTGGTGAGATGCGGCGCATAAGGTACAACCACATAAAATGACTTCGTCATAATGTTTGCTTGCTCAGTAAAAGAGCGAATAAATTCGATATATTCACGCAATTGAATTTGCATAAGTTCTGTTTTTTGCTCAGACTCCTTTGTCCCAAGAAGGGCAAGGTATGGACGTAAATCCATTCTGCGCGAGTTCACAACAATTTGTATCGAGAAATCAAGCATATTGAGAAAACTTTGGAAACCAACTGTAACTGCGCGCTGCTCATCAGCCGATTTGAGGCCAAAATTTATAGAAGAACAAATAAGTATGCCGCGATAGCCACCATCCTTAAGGATTATAACGCCATTGCGAATTTCTTTGACCGGAACAAATTTTTGAGTAGCAGCTGGTGGGCGTGTTGTCATATTAGAAATCGGCCTCATGACTCTCCGTGGGCACATCAAGTGACCACGCGAGTTCTGAGAGCCTGCCACGGGTAAGTTTCGGGGTCCGATGAGAAGCATCAAGAGCGGCTGTCGCTGCCACTCGCGCTGTTGCAGCCTCAGCATTCTTTTTAGCAGATTTCATATCCTGATGTTTCCAGAGAAAAAATTTTGAGCGTGTGTAATAATTGAAACCAGCCTCAAGTACATTCACGAATGGTTTCCCATTTATCTTGTAGAATGCGAGGGCCGCCGCGAGGGCCGCCATGGGTATTGCGAGCAGAACTGCAAAAATGAAAGGCAGGTACGCGAAGATTACGATACAGAGCCCCCCCGCTCCAGTGATATAAATAAATTGCTTCAAAGTTAAAGGCCCAACAACCTTATCTTCAACCTCGATGAATTGTGGTACCTGGTATTCCATATGCTTTAGTATACCAGTCGATACCCTACGGGGATAACCAATTTTCTGATAATTTATCTGCCATAATTAGTTTCAATGATTAACCAACAGCTCCTTGACTACGTTCGGCAGCAGCTTGCCGCCGGGGTCTCAAAAGAAGAAATTTCAAAATCCCTTATTGCCGCTGGATGGCAGGCTTCCGATGTGAATGAGGTTCTGAATCAAATTACCGCCCAACATTCTTCTGCGCCGTTATCAAAAACAAACCCTATACCAACACAAATACCTGTCAATGTGAGGCGTTTTGAACGCTTAATGTATATTGCCCTTTCGCTTGGTTTAGCAATGTCGGCGATACAAATCATCATCTCAAGAGAGATATCAAGCTTTTCTGCTCTTATTATTATGATGCTTATACCAGTGGGTTCATATGCAATAGCAGCGTCATTAGTTTGGCTTGCCGCTCGTCGACGAAAGAATTTGGCACGGTGGGCACTCGGTATCTTATTCGGAGTATATGTATTTTATATCCCACTTATTACTTTTGATACCCCACTTGTTATCCTTGTTACCGTTATCTTCACAATAAAGATTCTTTTTTCCCTGCCTTCTATTTTTCTAGCATCGTTTGCCATGTTATGGCCATTGGTACTGCTAGTACTGCGCACCACGGTATTAATTTTAGGAAGTATTGCAATTTATTACGTCTTTTCTTCGACCGCAAATGCATGGTTTACATTACCTAAATATTCAGAATCCATCGCGCCACCGGGTGCTTAAACGTCTGCGCAAAGCCCATCTAGTCAAACGGCTCTGTTGCTAAAAACAAAAAAGTGTTAGCAATGATTAGGGCAAATCTCTGGATACTCGTCTGTGCTGTCGTGATTTTCATTGTCTATTATTATTTTGGTTTTTTCAGTCACCAGCAACGTTTTCTCACGAGCAGGGAGCCATATTAATGAGCTTAGAGTCTATTTTACCGCTCATTTCTGGATTTTTATGGTTCATAATTGCGCTGATCGTTTTTATCGTTGAATCTTTTATAAATGAAAAGATTGAGGGTCCGGTACGAAAGAGACTAGAGAGGAAAAAGGCATGGATAATACTTTTTGCACCATTGGTAGTGCTTGTCATTCTGTATGTGATTTCTATTCCGTTATATTTTGCAGCTAAAATCTATTGTCTCAGACAATAGCCATTATTATGGTGCGACGTGCGCGTGGTATAATACTGGTATAGTATCGTATATTCCTTACTCAAGCCCAAGCACTTGCTCCGGCGTTGCGCCTCGCGGGTAGAGCGCCAGATTAACAGGACGCGATTCCCACACTTTCCGCGTAGCGTCGATGATACGCCACGACTCAAGCACCTCCTCACTTGAGACGAAGAGTGTATGATCCCCACGCACCGCATCAAGAAACACGTGCTCATATGCGTCAGGAAGAGCGCCAAAATGATCTGCGTAAGTGAATGTAAGAGGTACGCGGTCGATCTTTTGAATATAGCCCGGGTGCTTAGCGAAAAAACAGAGCTCGATACCTTCATTCGGCTGGAGTCGAAGTATGAGACGGTTCGCCTCCGGCGCGCCATTGCGCCTATAGGTAATAACTATCTCAGTTTTCTTTTGTGCGAGCGCTTTGCCAGTAGTGAGCGTGATCGGCACGCCCTTCCAGCGTGGATCGTTTGAAAAGAGTGTGAGCGAAGCGAACGTTTCGACCATCGAAGCAGAGTTGGAAACTTCGGCGCGATAGCCGACATATTGACCGCGATGGATGCGGTCATGAATCACCTCGAGCGAGCGCAAGAGCGCGTGACGTGCTTCGGGAATATGCCGCCACTCACCTTCACTCGGCAGAGTCATCAGCGTGAGCGCGGTGAGCTGGAGTAGGTGGCTCTGCACAATATCGCGCAGTGCACCGGTCTGTTCATAAAAAGCAGCGCGGCCTTCAATGCCAATTGTCTCGCTCGTGAGGATGTCAACACGTTCTATGAAATCACGATTCCATGTCTTTTCGAAGAGAGAATTATTATGCCGAAAAACAATAATATTTTGCACCGTTTCTTTCGCAAGGTAGTGGTCAATACGGTAGACTTGTTCCGCCGCCAAGGAGTTCTCAATATGTGTGACGAGCTTTCGAGCGCTCTCCCCATCGACCCCGAATGGTTTCTCGAGGAGTAATTTTGTGTGTGGAACTTTCGCGAGTCCTGATACATCGAGTTGCTTGATAATTGGCCACGCGGTTTTCGGCGGGACGGCGAGATACCAAAGGCGTTGCGGCGCGCGGTGAAACTCATTTCCAATCTTGTTTAGATAGGTGTCGAGGCGCGTAAAATCTCCCGTATCAGCAAGTGACATGGGGAAAAGCGTCATCTGTTCGCGTACTTGTTCCGCATGCTTCACTCCCGTGAGGAGACCATCGAGAGTGACCGTTTGTTGGCGCGTAATGCCCACAATACGGAATTGTTTTGGGAGAACTCCGGCAGTTGCCATTTCACCTATAGCGGGCAGCAGCTTTCGTCTCGAGAGATCACCCGTAATTCCTATAATGACGAGTATGGTTGGCGTATCCACGTTATTCCCCACCACCCTTAATGTCTTTAGACTGAATCGGACTCTCAATACCTGGTGACCATCTTGCCTGTATCGGGGAAAACTTTTTTTCGTACTCTCCTATCTGATGCATGAGACTCTGCACGAGACGTTTCATGTGTGGCGGTGTAAGCGCATATGCATTTGCCGTCTCACCAACGCTCATAATCATGACAAAATTTTCCTGAGAATGCCCGACGATAACGTTTTCACAGAACTGTTTAGGAATTTTATTGAAGTCCATGCAGGCACTATATACTACCCGTGAGAAGACCAAAAACCCAAGTGACGAACATAAAGAAAGGTTGAACAAAAATAAAGGAGAAGACGAAAAGAAATAGAAAAAGAGAGAGTACACCCATCATGCGCACTCTTTGCTCAAGATAGCGAAGGCCTGAGGAAACATTCCAAGGAAGTGCAGCTCGGAGTGCTGTGAAACCATCTAATGGTGGAAATGGGATGAGATTAAAAAGGCCAAGGAAGAGATTGACGAAAGTAATGGTTGCGGCGAGCGAAAGCGTCATCGCATCAAGTCCGAGCGCTGGGCCGAAACGCACAATAAGTCCAAAAATAACCGCAAGGAGAATATTTGTTGCACTACCAGCCACGGCAACAAGCGCCTCACCCCAACGGCGATTCTTGAGATTGTATGGATTATAGGGCACTGGTTTTGCCCAGCCGAAAAATATGGGTGAACCAGTAAATAAAAGTAACGCGGGAATGATGACAGATCCGACTGGGTCAATGTGAGGGAGTGGATTGAGAGTAAGGCGACCAGCGAGCCGTGCAGTTGGATCGCCAAGCGAGTCAGCCGCATAGCCATGCGCTACCTCATGAGCAATAATCGAGAGTATAAGAATAATAAACGCAGTAGTAGTAGCCATATTTGCTAGTTTCGTATTCGATGATATCATAGTAAAAACTATGGCACGAGTCTGCGCAATTACTGGCAAAAGTACGCAAATTGGCGGACGTTATTCTAATCGTACGCGTGCGACCCAATTTAATCCAACAGGCAAGGTGCGGCGCAGAGCAAATCTTCAAAAGCGGCGCATTTATGTCTCCGAACTCGATAAAACAGTCACCGTGAATATTTCTGTTAAAGGAATTAAAACTATCAAAAAAAATGGCGCATATACCGCACTTAAGAAAGTCGGCATTATTTAACTGTATATACTTTGTTTTTCATTGAGACAATGAATCTTTATCCACTGCTTCAAACCTGTATTTTTTTTGGGATTTCCACACAACCTCCATTATCAGTGTTATTCATACTAAGTGTCGCACTAGTCCCGTTTGTGATCATTTGGCTTTTGTGGGTGAAGAGGGGTTTCAAAATAATATTGACGCTTTCATATTATCTTGCCGCAAACTATTTTGTAGACACGCTATTTTTCCTCGCAGCTCTCTATAATCCGACTTTTCTCGGTCCCGTTACTTATAAATTTGTTCTTGGAATATCTGCCGTGAGCTCTTTATTGTATGGTACGTTGATTATGATTGCCGCTATTGCTATAGCGAAAAATAAAACGTATTTTGCAAAAACATAGCACCCAACCGTTACGCACCCTAGCGTATTTCTCCAGAAGAGTTTTGAATCATACGTACAAAACTTGTATAATATAAAATGTGGTATATTTTGCTCATGACATATCCAACAAAAACTTTCAATATCTCCCAATTGGATGGGATTTCAGAGAAACAAATAAAAGTGCATCTTGGTTTGTATGAGGGATATGTAAAGCATGTCAACCTTATTATGGAAAAGTTGAAGACCTTCAAAGGAGATACAGATGGTGATGCCTACCTTGCCACAGAGCTTCGACGACGCCTTGCGTTCGAATTCAACGGCATGCGAATGCACGAATATTATTTCGAGCAATTTGAAGGTATAAAAGATTGGAATCCTTCGTCAAGACTCGCTGTAGTAGCAGCGGAAAAATATGGAAGTGGAGAAAATTTCATTGGACATATTAAGAAAGTCGCTGAAAGCCGCGGTATTGGATGGGTTGTTGTGTATAGTGATCCAGGCATAAATGTGTTACATACTGTTTTCGTGAATGATCATGAGGTTGGACAACTCGCAGGATTACCAATAGTGTTTGCACTTGACCTCTGGGAGCATGCTTACATGGTTGATTATGTTCCCGTAGAGAAGAAAAACTATATCGATGCGTTTTTTGGGAATCTTAATTGGGAAGTTGTTGAAAAACGTTTTGAGGAATCAGTGAAATGAATACTCGCAAAATTAAATAGCACTGGACCAGCACTCTTTATTCCCAGCATATTCTTCCTTGGAAGATCAGTCATTCAAATAGCGAATTAAGGATAGTATGCGGATACTAGTTACCTATGAAAGAATTTTTATTTTTTGATGTTGAATCAACAGGATTGAGAGATGAGGATCGCATATGTCAGTTGGCATATATCCGTATGGATATAGGAATGGAGAAAGATCTCGAAATCTTCAATCAGTTCTTTAAACCGCCACTGCCTATAAAAATAGATGCGATGGAAGTGCATCACATTACTGAAGAGCGGGTTGCAGATCAACCTACTTTCTTGAAATATCAAAAGTACGGGAAACTCAAGGAATTATTTGAGAGTGATAACATTGTCGCTGTCGCACACAACGCAAGATTTGATGTCGGTATGTTGCAAAAGGAAGGTATTACACCGCGGAATGTTATCTGCACATTAAAAGTCGCACGTCATCTTGATGCGGATGGCATCATACCAAGTCACGCATTACAATACCTTCGCTATTACCTCAATTTAGATATACAAGCTGTTTTAGCTCACGACGCTCTTGGGGACGCAAAAGTTCTCCAAGCACTTTTCAAACGACTCTATTTGAAAATGGGAGGAACGTCACCATCTCTTATTGAGATGATGGAAATTTCTTCAAGACCGAGTGTCATAACTCGTTTCACGTTTGGTAAATACAAAGGGGAAAAAATAGCGGACATCGCGAAACGGGACGTAGGGTATCTCAAGTGGCTTTATAATTCAGAAAAAGAAAAAGAAAACCAAGATGAAGATATGCTGTATACGCTTGCAAAGCTTCTTGGCGTGATAATGAGCAAGTCACTTTCAAAGTAACCTAATTCCATAGGTGGGATAGGCTAGGCCTAAGTCCCATAAAATTCAACACCCGTTTTCTTGACAGCACATCACTTCCGCGCAAAACCATAGTGGTTAAAGGCATGTATTTGCCTAATTTTTTGTCTCAAAGAACCCAGATCACCCCATCGCTAATCGCACATACGGTTCTGACCTATCCGCACTGCTCTGTTGAATAAAGATGCGGTACGTATTACATCATGGCAACCATGCTTCTCTCACCGCGCAAGACTGACGAGTATTTCGCTCGTACAAGCGTTGGCTGGAGGTCAAGCGTGCAAATAACTGACTGTAGAATTTGTGTAATCTAGCAACATGCTCAAGAATATCTTCTTGAGAATTTCCTTGCCCTCGTGACTATCATGCCCACCTAAATGTAACAGGAAAGGCAATACCGATTGCCCGCTATGGGCGATAATTTGCGCAATTCTTGCAGCAGCAATGAAATAATTCTTTCCCACTCGAATAGTACTATCACACGTGTTCATTTCGAACGATGAATAGACAAGCGGTATTTGCTAGAACGAGTACTGAACTTGCTTCATGGAATACAGCAGTCTGAAGTAATGTAATAATTCCGAGCATCGAAAGAACACCTGCACCAATATGGATTACTGTCGCTGCAACGAGATCCTGTTTTATAACGGAAATAACTCTTTTTGAATGGGCAATGATCTCCGGTATCTTCAGAAAATTTTCATTCACGAGCACAATGTCAGCCGCGTTAGTTGCTAGGTCAGTTCCTCGTACACCCATAGCGATGCCCACGGTAGCTGCAGAAAGTGCGGGGGCATCATTGATGCCATCACCCACCATAATAGTTCGCACGCGTTTCTTCTCCAAGGCATGAATATATGTAATCTTATCTTGTGGGGATAGATTTGCGGAGACTGACGATTCCTCCAAATTCAAAAGACTCGCTACATAACTTGCTACCGCGCGATCATCTCCAGTCAGAATATGAAGATTATAACCCCCCCTATTGAGTATCTGTACCGCTTTTGGTGTCTCTGGACGCAAAGTGTCCGCAACAAAAATTCCTCCGATGAGAGTGTTATCCAAGGCAACAAATATTGGTGTCTCTCCGCGATCTTCCCTCTCAGCCGCCGCTTTCATGAATGTTAATGGGAAAGCAACACCTTGATTTTCTAGAAATTTTTTATTCCCAACAAAAAAGTGTTTACCTCCACGTTCAGCTGTAAGTCCTCCACCCTGCATAACGTGCACATCAGAAAATTCTTCGACAGTTATGTTTCTTCGTGTCACTTCGCGAATAATGGCGCGTGCTATTTCATGCTCAGACTTCTTCTCCAAACCCCCCACTAAGGCCAACATACCGTTTTCAGTATATGAAGCATTCGTTGCAATTATTACACCACGAACTGTGGGTGATCCAACAGTGAGTGTCCCAGTTTTATCAAATACGATGTATTTTATCTTTGTGAGGTCTTCAATGGTTTCGGCGTGTTTTACAAGAATCCCAAGTCGAGCCGCAGTACTAATCCCAATACTTATCGAGATGGGCCCAATGATAGCGAAGACAATAGGCACCATAGCAATCCAAAGTCCGAGCGCGCGAAAAAGATTTCCAGTTGTAATGTAAACAACAATGACCAGAATAGCGGTTATAAGCGAAGTGTATTTCGCATACTGATCAATAAAGCGTGCAATTGGCGTCTTTTCACGTCCCGCTTCTTCAGCAATCTTGCGTATCTGGGCGACGGTGGAGTCTTCCCCAACTCTGGTAGCTCGCATTTCAAAATAATCCCCCGCATTGATGGCTCCAGCTGGTACCTCACCACCACCTTCAACTTGAATTGGCCTTGACTCGCCAGAGATAACAGACTCGTCAAGCAGAGCTTCTTGCGCAAGTAGTATTCCGTCTGCCGGTACGCGTTCGCCAGGATGAACTGCAACGACATTACCTATTTTGATGAGAGATATCTCAACTTCCTCCAAATCGCCGCTCAGTGTCTTTATGAAACCAGTATGTGGAAGGTACACAGTGATTTTCTTCAGAGAATCACGGACTTTATATAAAATAATTTCCTTGAAAAGATTGCCGATGATGATGATTAAAACGAATATCGCAGCAATGGAAATGGAATTTAGGTATACAAGAAGATATATGGTGAGTAACATGGAAAATCCCACATCGAATTTTCGAAGAACAACATTTTTCATGACATCTACAACTATTGGCCACAGGGCTATAGTTAGAAAGAGGAATCCTGTCCACTGAAGTGGTATCGGGTGTTGCTTCACCAGATTGGCATAGAGAAAGAGAACCACTGGGAAGAACATACGAGCAATAAAGTCGAAAATTATTTTTCTCATGTTTTTACAGAGTACATCGATACCGCACACATGGCCACATTTTGACTGTGACTCAAGGGAGTTTAAATAACTATGTAAGCGACGCTCACTAAATGAATTCTGGGACCAGCATTTTGTCGAAAATGCTAAAATATAACAATATGAGAAAGTTTTGGATTATAAGGAGCGCATCGATGTTCATACTGCTTTCTCTTGTCACTGATGTAGTTATTTTCCGAGCCATCCCATCGGCCCAGGCTGCTCCTTCAGGTACGACGAGCTCACTCCAGGATCAAATCAACATGCACACAGCCGAAATAGCCCAGCTGAATCAGGAAATAGCTAAGTACCAGGCTGAAATTCAGAAAACCGGTGCAGACAAAAAAACTCTTCAGGCGGCAATTAACACGCTCGATTTGCAACGCAAGAAGGTAGAAACACAGATTTTGGAAACTCAAAATCAAATCACCACCATTAAACTCGAGATCACTCAGCTTGGTTCTAACATCTCAGACACACAGTCGACAATTGAGGGGGATAAGGCTGCACTCGCGGAGGATGTCCGCAGTCTTTCAGCAACCGATGAACAACCACTAATTTTGCAAGTGCTTTTCGCGAATAGTCTGGCGGCAGCTTGGAGTGACGTCGATGCGACGCTTCAAGTCCAGACAGCTATTCAAGACCAGGTCCAAGCACTTGCCGCTAAGGAAAACCATCTTACCGCTGATCAAGCGATCTCAGTGGGAAAGCAAATCGTGCTTTCCGAGCAAAAGCAAAATCTTGCAGGAGAACAGACGGCACTCACACAAACGCAGTTACAGAAGACTCGTCTTCTTATCGAGACTAACGCGAAGGAATCGAATTATGAGAAACTCTTGAGTCGTGCAAAAGCCGAACTCGAAGGCTTTTCCACCTTTGCAACAAACGCCGGTGGTTTTGGGTTATTGTCAAATCAAACAAGTTGCGATAGTTGGGGTTGTTATTACAATCAACGAGATTCTGCTTGGGGGAATGACCCACTTGATGGTACCCAATACTCCCTGAAGAGTGATGGTTGCCTCGTCACCGCGATGGCAATGGTTATGACCCACTATGGTTACCGTAATGTAACACCGGTTACCATCAACACCAACCCAGGGAATTTCGCTTCTTATTATCCAGCGTATCTCCTTTTTACCATTCACGTCGATGGCGTAAGTGCTACTCGCAAGGCTGCAACCATAAACGCAACTCTGGCCACAGGTAATCCAGTCATCATCGGTCTTTACGCTTATGGAGGAACACACTTTGTCGTTCTCACAAAAAAAGTTGGGAATGATTATCTCATGCGTGATCCATACATCCCCAATGGGAAGGACATAAGTTTCGATGCACACTACTCACTACGTAACGTCTTCGGTATTTCGAAAGTTGTTATTAACTAATCAATAATATTATCCGATCACGATGAGTTTCTAATATAGAAACCAACTCATAACTTATGTTTTACAAGTGCCACATAATCCCGCAGCACGTCGTGCTGAGAAATAAAGACCAATCATAACGATGCCGAGTAGGATGATGATAATGGGTGTCTGGTTTGCAGTAACAAATAATGCGCCACCACCAAGACCGATTACACCAAGCAAGATGCCGATACCACAACCGCAAGAAGCGGTGGCGAGCACCCCCCCTATAAGGGACGCGATAATGCCAGTACTACCCTCACCGACCATGCGGAGGCCTTGAGCACGAGAGTAACTAAAGGAGAACAGTTCAAGTGTTAACAATATGCCAGTCATGAGTGCAAGTGCAAAAAGCAGGACATAGTTGAGAAGAGACATGGTCCCAAGTTCTAACATAAGTGTATTCCCCGGCACAAGTAAAATCGGCACAAGTAGATACAGACAAAAAAGAGAAAGCGTGCAAATTGTTGCCGCAATTTGATATGTATGCTTCCGAAATACACTTATACTTCCGCGTAGTATTAGCGAAAACTGATTTCTGAAGCGGCCAATATTTAGCATATTCGTATAGTACATCGAATATAAATACTTTTCCAAAGATCTAGACGCTAAGAGTATCTAGATTTGGTTTTTTTATTCATCTTTATTAGTACTTACTAATTCGCAGCACTCGCTCATCTTTTGGTAATTCTTGATTACCTATAAGTTAAGGCATTGAATCAGTAGTTTAAACCACGATCCATCGCCTCATTCGCCAAGGTATCAGCATCACCATTCTCAGAACGTGGGATATGTATGAAAGAAACGGAACTAAATATACTAGTCATATGAGTAAGTCGCGCGTATTGCTCTTTTAAGAGTGGATGTTTCACCCTATATTCCTTCCGCATTTGCTTCACGATGAGCTCACTATCCATTTTTACAACCACTTCAGTCTCGTGATGCTTCTCTACCGGGACAATTTTTCCCAATGCTTCAAAAGCAAGAATCACGGCTTCATATTCGGCGAAATTGTTTGTACGGATTCCAAGAAATTGTGAAACACTCGCAATTGAGTTGCCAAACTCATCGCGAATCATCGCGCCTGCTCCACTTGGTCCAGGATTCCCGCGTGAACCACCATCAGCATGAATTATAAAACGCATATGATGATTATACCAAGTCGATGTCGAGAAGTCGTAGGCGAACGGGAGATCTGCGTGAGAACATATCGCGCTCAATATGAACAAGGATATTTATGCGGCTATTGCAACCAAGAGTATGAGCTGTGCGGGCAATTGCACCTTTCGCAAAGAATGTTACCGCATCTATACTTCCCATATCGTTAGACGAGTGAATCTTCAATTTCAAATGCTCCTTATTTTTTCCAAAGCGTGAAATCTCTCGCACCAACACTGCACGAAGCAGAAACACAGGTTTTAAATTTTGCATGCCAAATGGCGCAAGCTTTTCTATTCTTTTTAAGAATATATCGGTTGCTTCCTCGGGAGCGATTGCTGCATCGGCATGTTTTATGAGCGCATATTTGGTTTTCGGTAGTGCAAGACGTGCGTGTGCCTCAACGAGACGATCTTCAAGAAAAAATATTGCATCGTCATGTACCGTGAAACCACCAGCTCCCGCATGGCCACCCAGTTCAATGAACGTGTCAGGCGTGGCGCGCATGAGTTCAAGTACGTGCGTCGAATCACCGCTACGTACCGAACCCTTGAAACGCATACTCCCCTCTCTTCCCCATAGGAATACAGGTCGCTCATATTCATCAGCGATGGTACCAGCTACAAGACCAAGGAGTGATGGACGCCACTCAGGATCGCCGAGCACAATGACGCTCTGCAGAGTCTCGCGCTCTTTGAGTCGTGCATGTACTGCACGTGTGATGGTGCCTGCCTCGGCTTTCCGTTGTCGATTTGCTCGTTCCAGTTTTTTTGCAAGTTCATCAGCTTCATTTTCATTGTCAGTCGTGAAGAGGCGGAAGGCATCCTTTGCGTCACCCATACGACTTGCAGCATTTATCCGCGGTGCAATCATAAACCCAATATCATCCTCAGTAAGGGTGCGTTGATTTGCTCTCATGACGCGGCATAATTTTTGTAGACCAATACGCGGAGATTTACGCATCACGAGAAGTCCATAGGTCACGAGTACACGATTTTCCCCTATAAGGGGAACCATGTCTGCAATGGTCGCGAGGCCAACCATATCTAGAAGCCACTTTTCCCACCCCTTGGGAATTTTTTCACGAAGTACTGGCGCTTCAGCAAGCGTCGCACATACGAGCTTCCATGCAACACCAGCACCACAAAGTTCCTGAAATGGATATGTCTCATCGGGACGTGCATGAGGATTCACAATTGCAAAGGCCTTCGGTAATACAGTACCAGGCAGATGATGATCGGTAATGATGACATCCGTGTTGAGTTCCGTTGCACGTGCAATCGGTTCCGTATCCACTATGCCAGAGTCAACTGTGACGATTAGTTTCACGCCGTTCTGTTTCACAATCTTTTCGATGCCAGTAACATTCATGCCGTAACCTTCATTGTGTCGGTGTGGTATATAGTTTTCGAAGTTCGCACCAACTTTCCTCAAGAAATCATGTAGGATAACGCCGCCCGGGATACCATCGCAATCATAATCACTCCAAATGGCGATTCTTTCGGAAGAAAGAATCGCATCAGCAAGTCGTCGCGCTGCTCTTCGCATATCAATCATCAAAAACGGATCATGCAGGTGCGCATCATATGATGGATTGAGGAACCTTTCAGCGGCCTCACTTGTTACGATGCCACGTCGTGCGAGTAGTGCTGCGGTGAAATCATCGTATTGCGCGAGCTCGGAACGTAGTGCATCGTCGGGTGGTTCATGTAGCAGAAACATAGCATGAGGATTGTATCAGGAATTGATTAGAGTATCCTATGGGTATGGACAACTGTATTTTTTGCAAAATTGTTCGCGGAGAAACTCCCGTGTACTCCATTTACGAAGAAGACGATTTTCTTGCATTTTTAGATATTCATCCACAGTCGCCAGGTCACACGCAAGTGATCCCGAAAAAGCATTATCGATGGGTATGGGATGTGCCGAACATCGGTGCATATTTTGAAGTGGTTAGAAAAATAGCAAAGGCACAACAAAAAGTTTTTAGCACGGAGTGGATTCTCTCAAAAATAATTGGCGACGAAGTTACACATGCACATATATGGATCTTTCCGAGCAATGAAGCAAATGGCGATAAAAACGATTTCAAAAAAAATACGGAGAACCTTCGTCGAATATTAGCCGAGGGCGATAATTCCCGGTAAAGTGCCTTTCGCGATAAATTCGAGCATCGCACCGCCACCAGTAGAGACGAAAGAAAATCGCGCAAGAAGTTCCATACTCTCGATTGAAGCGACTGTGTCGCCGCCACCTACTATTGAATGCGCACTCGATTCTGCAATTGCGCGTGCAAGAGCATCAGTCGCATCGATAAATCCGTTCTCGTAATTCCCCAAGGGCCCGTTCCAAAGAATTGTCTTAGCCTTCCGTGTGAAGTTAGAAAGAAGCAGCGAAGTTTCTGGGCCTTCATCAAGGATCACTTCATCAGGCCGTACTTGTTCAATCGTAGCGACACGTGCCGAACCTCGTTCATTTGCTATACCAGTTTTATTTGCGGATATGACGAGTGAGTCGACCGGCATGACGAGTTTCGGATTGGCGATAAGTTTCTTGATATGCACCGGATCGGCACTAGATATGAGCGATTTTCCTACCTCTTGCCCTGATGCTTTGAGGAAATCATTTCCAAGTGCACCGCCGACAAATACCTGATCGTATTTTTCCAAAAGCGTCATGAGCACGGGTTCTTTTGTGCTGAATTTTGCACCACCAATGACTGCGAGTGCTGGATGTTTCGGCGTGAGTGCACGAGAGAGCTCACGCATTTCTTCCTCGAGAGTTAACCCGGCATATGATGGAAGGATTTTCGGAATGCCGATGATTGATGCATGCGGGCGGTGGCAGGTATCGAATGAATCTTCGACAAACACGTCGGCGAGTGCGGCAAGTTCGCGCGCAAATGCCGGATCATTTTCTCGCTCACCGCGCTGGCGCCGCAAATTTTCTAGAACGAGAATTTTCCCGGGTGCAAGATTACGGACTGCAGAGCGTGCCCGCATTCCGGTAGTCTCAGGGAAGAAAGAAGTGCCACTTATAAGCTTACCAAGTGCGCATGCGACAGGTTCGAGTGTCTCGGTTCCCGCTTCACCGATGTGACTGATGAGCACGACCCGTGCGCCACGCTCGGCAAGGAAGCGGATAGTTGGCAGTGCGCGCTGCAAACGGTACTCATTCACGACTTTTCCATGTTCAATCGGTACGTTGAGCGATG
>JAKBGA010000010.1:0-17655 GCA_021833245.1 bacterium
TTTACCGCACTTGCGCCCATCCCTGGACTTACCGATCAGAGCGCGACGAGTATCGTAAACTCAACATCGCTTGCGAATTTCTTCAATAATCTTTATAAATATCTTATCGGCATTGCCGCAATACTCGCTGTCATCGAAATTATCTGGGCGGGAATTGAAATAGCGACTAACAAAGATAGCGTCAGCAAAATGCTGGACGGCAAGGGGAGAATTTCTAATGCAATTTTTGGTCTTGTTCTTATACTTTCGCCAGCACTAGTTTTTTCAATTATCAATCCGAGTATCCTAAATCTATCACTGAATCTTCCCGCGTTAAAAACGGCGCAATACTCAGGGGCACTTAATGGAATCGTGACTCAGACGTCTTCTGTTGTAGATTCGGCAACCGGGTGCCAGATGACAGGTACAACTGGCATTCTCGAAATTGCTACTTGTCCTTCTCCAAAGACTGCAGCGACATGGGGTCAGGAAAATTGTGCTGATGGGGATTTATCAACAGCTACTACAAAGAACCCGGCAAATGGGGTTATCTCCAATGTGGAGATCTGTGCTGGAAAGCAATATTATATATTTATAGATCCTACAGCTTTTTTCACATTCGTGATCAATACGATACGACCGGTGATCAAAACCACCAACGCCCCTCCCGATAGAATAAATAACGGCTCTGACGCTATGACTTTTACAAATATTTGTCAGAGCGTAAATCTCGGGTTGCAGACTTGTGTAAATAATGATCCCGCTGAAACATTTTCAACTCCTTGTAATCTACCACCAGGCCCAGACTCTAACACTTCTTGGAAGTGTTACAAAGAAACTCTTTCATGCGAAGACTCCTCAATTGATGCGTTGAGTAGAAAGTGTTCTAAGCACCCAAATTGGGTGCCATTCGAATAACATGCGTCGTACTCTTATCCTTATTGCAGTCGTAATAGTCCTCAGTGGGATCGGAATAAGTATGTATTTATATTTCTTCATGCGTTCCCCGCATGTCTCAATTACACCGAACGTGCCTACGAATTTCCCAGCAGCAGGGCAGGGAGTTCTTAATACGGGAGTGGCAACAAATATGCCGAGTGCCGCTACGGGTGCGGCAGAAACGGTTTCTGCACGGTTAGTGGAAATAAGTGCTGGACCAGTTGTACCTGGTGAAACAGTTATTGATATCCCTGCCGCAAATGCAAGCTCGTCGCCTGATGTCGCAGTCAATTACATCGAACGGGAAAGTGGTAATGTTTACTCATACCTTGTCCACGCAGCAACACTTACCAGAATCTCAAATAAGACTATTCCTGGTATTCAATCGGCTTTGTGGCTTCCGGATGCTTCGCTCGCGTTTGTCCGTTATCTATCGGGTACCAACTTTTCAACCATCAATACCTACGCGCTTCCCGCAAATGGTTCAGACGGTTTCTTTTTGCCACAAGACATCGCTGATATTGCTGTTTCTTCAACGAGCATTCTTACACTCGCGTCTGGTGTGAATGGTTCTATTGCCTCGCTTGAACACATAGACGGTACTCATTCCGTAACGGCTTTCACGACCCCTCTTTCCATGTTGCACGTCTCCTTTGCTGGGAAGAATCATTATCTAGCATTTACTAAACCTTCGTCAGAGTTGCTGGGCGATGCTTTTATCGTCAATGGTGCAGGAAATTTTTCCCGCATTGTTGGTCCATTAAATGGACTTGTTGCCTTGTCCAGTCCTTCGGGAAAGTGGATATTGGTGAGTTTTACAAACTCACATGGTATGCAGATGGAGCTTGTTAGCACAGTCACTAATGAGGTAATCCCGCTTCCCGTCGCGACCATTGCAGACAAATGTGTTTGGACATCCGATGATTCTACAATTTATTGCGGAATTCCAGTAAACCCGCCAGAAAATTTTGCATACCCTGATGATTGGTATAAGGGTGTGGTACATTTCACCGATCGCATATGGAAAATAGATGTTTCTGGCCACTATGCACAACTTGTGCTCGATTTCTCTAAAGCGACAAATGGTTCACTTGACGCCGAAGCTCTTGCGATCGATCACTCTAATTCAGTGCTCACGTTTATTAACAAAAATGATGGCTCGCTCTGGAGTTACTCGCTCTAATGTGCTTCCGCATCAAGGGTGTGACGCACATGCCATTCTTGTAATGAACCCGCGATATTGGTAGTAATAAAATACAACGCAACCGCACCTGAAGTGGTATACGAAATCGTCGCGATGAGAAATGGGAAAACATATTTAAGTTGCATGCCCATAACTTTTTGAAAATCACCCTGCATACCAGTACTTCCTGATGGTTTCATTGTTCCAGAAAGCGCCATATGTGCCTGAAGGAATTGGGAAAATCCAGCAAGAATTGCGAGAGTCATGCTTTTGCCAACGATAGAAATAATGCCGAAAAACTGTAGTGAGATTGTGTGTGGAATTGGTGTGAACGTATAGAGTCGTGCCGTATCAACAACTGAAAACGGCTCTGATCGAAATACCCAATAGAGTGCAAGTAGAAGCGGGAGTTGTATGAAGACTGTGAGAATACTCGCAAATGGGTTCACTTGTGCTTCACGATAGAGTGCAAGAGTCTCAAGCGCCTCTTTTTCTTTGTTGCCTTTGTATTTTTCTTTTAGTTCTTTAATTTTTGGTTCTAAAATCTTCATCGCACGCTGTGTGCGCGCTGCTGCGAGGGAAAAAGGGAGAAGTATCAATCGAATAATTATAGTTACTAAAATGACCGCAACGCCGACATCAGAGCCTGGCACAAGAGCTGTGAGTGCCACGAGTGCATTATAAATCGGATTATAGAAGACGGTGTTGAAGAAGACTGAGATCACAGAGGTATTGTACGTTATTAATGAATTTTAGAAAGAAGATCAGAAAGATCTTCTTTTATTTGCGTATAATTCAGCTGCGCGATGGATGCTTTGGGAAATAATATGAGGGATTTTGGTAGAGTTAGTGTCCGAAGAGCTTCGAGTACTTGACGTTTTATGCGGTGACGGGTGACTGAGAGATTGGCAACCTTTTTAGATACAACCACTGCGTATCCCGTACCGTCACTGGTAAGAATTGCCGTAAAGTGTATTGAGGAAAGTCGTTGACCGGTCCGAGATGTTCTCGAAAATTCTGCGCGGTGAAGTCGTTCTCGGCGAGAAAACACGGTATATGGTCAAACTGTAAGACTTTTACGACCAATGCGGCGGCGTTTTTGTAAAATTTTGCGGCCCGCTGCGGTCGAATTACGTGAGATAAATCCATGGGTTTTTGCACGTTTACGTTTTTTTGGCTGGTAGGTTCGTTTTGACATGTTGAGGTAATTAGACTTATGCACATGATACTAACAGGTTCTCCCCGAAACGTCACTGGTATCTTGTTTTATTTATAAGCGTATAATTCCATACATTATGGACAAAGGGAATCCGCGTGAACTGTGGGAGTATATATTAACGCAAGTTGAGCTTTCAATTTCTCCAGCAAATTTCAATACATGGTTCCATAATAGTTTTATTGTGAGGGTCGAGGATGGGGTACTGTATGTGGGGGTACCGAGTCAGTTCTTTAAAGATTGGTATTTGAAGAAATTCCATTCGCTTTTATTGAAAATAGTGCGGGATATTTCTTACGAATTTCGTAATATTGAATATCTTATTGTAAAGGATGAACGGCGTAGGATTCAAAAGGAACCCAAGAACACTCGGGGTGCACTTGAGCTCCCATTAGAGGAATTTTATATCAACAAAAGTGATAATTTGAATCCAAAATATACATTCGACACGTTTGTTGTTGGTGCTTTCAATAATCTTGCCTATGCAGCTGCACAAGCAATACTAAGTCGCCCTGGAATCACCTATAACCCACTTTTTGTGTATGGAGATACTGGTCGTGGTAAAACACACCTCATTCAAGCAATCGGGAATCAATTTAAAAAACAATATCCTGGGCGTAAGACGTTTTATCTTACATCGGAAAAGTTTACTATTGATTATACCGACTCGGTGCAAGCGGGGACTGCAAATCGTTTTAAAGACAAATACCGTCAGTATGATCTTCTTATAATGGATGATGTTCAGTTTCTCTCGAAGAAATTAAAAACCGAGGAAGAACTTTTCCACCTATTCAACACTCTCCATGATACAAATAAACAGATTATTTTTTCTTCCGATCGTTCACCGGTCGCCATTCCAGATATAGCTGAGCGTTTAAAAGGTCGTTTAGCAAGTGGTATGACTGTAGATATTGGCGAGCCAGATCCAGAATCGCGTATGGCTATTGTACGCAAAAAGGCAGCTGTACATAATGTAATACTCTCAGACGATGTTATTGAGTATGTTGCATTGAGTATGAATGGTTCTATCCGTGAATTGGAAGGTATGGTGAATAATATTATTTGTTATGCGCAAGTAAAGGGATTTGCTCCTGATATCCTTGAAGTACGCCAATCATTACGCTCATTTACTAAACCTCAAAGAAATATATCCGTAAAGAACGTGGTTGATAAGGTTGCTACTTTCTATAATATTGATGAGGAGAGTATTTATGAAAAAACTCGCAGAAGGGAGGTAGTGCGCCCTCGACAGATTATTATGTACCTCCTTCGAGAGGATTTTGGTATTTCTTATCCAACAATTGGAAATAAACTTGGTGGGCGTGATCATACGACTGTTATCCACTCGTGTGAAAAAATAAAGCGTGAAGTAGTTGTGGATAATGAACTCGCGAAAGAAATTCAAAATATACGTACTTTACTTATATGAGTATATTCAATATTTATCAACATACTGTGAGTAATTATTGCATTAAAATACCTAATGTTTTTCTAACTCTTTTACCATATCCACACTATCAACTATACTAATAAAGTTTATATGATTATTTCTGTAGAAAAAAAAATATTCATTGAAGCTGTGCATATCGTTACGAGATTCGCGGAACGGAGAAGCGCGACTCTCCCCGTACTTTCCACAATACTCATTTTAGCGAGTGATGATGGTATAAAAATGCGTGCCACAAATCTTGAAACAGGTATTGATTTAAGACTTAATGGAGAGTGTAGAGTAAATGGTGTCGCTGCAGTTCCTGCAACAATATTACAACAAATAGCAGCATCACTTTCAAATGAAGGGAAAATAACCCTAGAACATACAGGAGAAACAATTTCTATAACGAGTGGTGCATGGAAAAGCTCAATAAAAACTATACCGTATGAGGATTTTCCATCAATTCCATTTCCAGAAAATCCACAAAATAAAATCCTACTCTCTGGAAATATTCTTAAAAACCTTTTCACCACTATTGCGTCATGTGCCTCATCTTCAAATATACGCCCAGAACTCTCAAGTATTTACCTCTCTATAGAAGGTGGCGTATTAATTGCTGCAGCAACTGACTCATTTCGGCTCACTGAAAAAAAAATACCTCTTATAAATAAAGGAATACAAGGTAAATTTCTTATCCCAGCAAAAAATGCCCTTGAAATAGCACAAGCACTTCATGATGGTGAAATCACCATGTCATTTGATGAACATCAATGCGCATTTGTAAGCCCGGAATTTATACTCGTCTCACGACTTACAAATGCAGTGTATCCAGATTACCGTCAAATAATCCCAAAAGAATCAATAGCAGAGGCAATCGTACTACGAAAAGATTTTGAAAATGCACTAAAACGAACAACAATATTTTCAGACTCTTTCCAAAAAGTACACATCAGTCTTGATCAAAAAAAGAATACATTTTCATTTTCTGCACACAATACCGATATTGGGGAATCAATTGAAACGCTTACAGCACACATCACAGGAAACTCTATCGAACTCTCTTTCAATCATCGGTATTTATCCACCATATTAACTCTCACAGAAGCAGAAAACCTTTCTTTCATTGCTGCGGGTATTGGACGCCCCCTCGTTATAAAGGGCGTTGGCGATACCTCACTTCTTTACCTCGTTTCCCCAATGAATCAATAGATTATTTTAGATGAAAATTTCAATACAAACACGAAAATGATTTTCTACGTAGAGGTAGTTGTTGCAGCACTATAGATGCTTGTCGTTGCGGACAATGGAACTGGAAGCATCACACCGCTAGAAAAAAGGTTCGGATGACTCTTATACCATGCGGTGATTCCATATTCCCAATAAGCAAACTGAGGATCTTGTGAAGGGTCAGTCGGGGGCGGCCCTTGAGGATTATCTTTATTGGTCCAGTAAAGCAGGCTGTGCGGAATGATATTCCCTTGCGCGTCCGGTACGCGCCAATTTCCCTGCAACATGGGTGGAACCGTGGTTGGAATCGGATCCGCCTCACCAAAATAGGTTTTTGGATATTTTGAAAGTGCATAAGCCATTGCTGTATGCCACATAGGTGCTGCGATAAACCCAGCAATTGATTTCACCATGGGGGAGTTATCATTATTTCCAGCCCAGACACCAAGTGCAATTGATGGAGTGTAACCAACAACCCACGCATCACGTGTTTTGTCAGATGTGCCAGTCTTTACCGCAACCTCGTAGCCAGGGAATGATAAAGGAGAGGTAAGTGAATATTCCGGTAAACGAGCTTGTGCATCAGAAAGCATTGCCGATATATCATTCGCGATGTTTTCTGGAAGTACCCGAGATGGTTGCGGTGTGTATTTTTGAAGAACATTTCCCTGTGAATCATCAACCTCGAGTATACCGGTTGGTGTATTTTTCACCCCACCATTTGCAAATGCCGCGTACGCGCCAGTCATATCGAGAAGACTCACGTCGCCACCACCAAGTACAAGCGTAAGGCCATATTGATTTGGATCACCAAGCGAGGTGAGGCCGAATGATTCCGCAAGATTTATAGCGTTCTGCACGCCAACTAAATAGAGTACTTTAACGGCAGGAATGTTAATTGATTGTGCCAAGGCTGTTTCAAATGTCATTGGTCCGCGGAACGTATTATCGAAGTTAACTGGTGCATAACAAGGTGCAGTGCGATTTGTCGTGTCCTGAGGTTTACAAGCGGTTGAGAATTGTGTCGGAACATCAAAAACAACCGTGTCTCGTGTATAGCCATTCTTAAGAGCAAGCGCATAAATAAATGGTTTCATAGTAGAACCCGGCTGACGTAAGGCGAGTGCTGCATTATACTGACCATCAATTTTTTTACTGAAGAAATTTCTTGAGCCAACCATCGCAAGAATTTGTCCCGTTGACGGATCAATTGCGACGAGTGCCGCATTCGATGCATTGAAGTCTTTTTCATTTGTGAGGACGTATTGATGTACAATCGCCTCAGTTTTTGCCTCAAGGCCAGCATCAAGTGTTGTAATCACCCGCAATCCTGAAATAAGAGCATTTGGACCGTATGTTTGCTCAAGCTGATTTAGGATATAAAAGACAAAATGGGGTGCAAT
This sequence comes from bacterium, assembly GCA_021833245.1. GTDB lineage: Bacteria > Patescibacteriota > Minisyncoccia > Phycocordibacterales > Phycocordibacteraceae > C7867-001. The sequence goes on from JAKBGA010000010.1 coordinate 7,380, forward strand.
AATAGAATTTGGTGCCGCTGGGGCGAAAGAAACTTTTTCAGCCAGAGCTGACGCATAGGCCGAGTCGCTTATGAAGCCAAGTGTGTGCATTCGATCGAGAACAAGATTTTTACGCGCTGTGAGTTCGGAAAGGTGAGTTCCAAAAGGTGAATAGTACGATGGTGCCTGAATCATTGCCGCTAGATATGCAGCTTCCGCAAGCGAGACATCCTTATCGGGAACACCAAAATAGGACTCTGACGCGGCCTCAATACCGTAGAGAGTACCACCATATGGAATATTATTAAGATACGCTGTAAGAATTTGATTTTTTGAATACACTTGCTCAAGTTTTATTGCAAGTATCCATTCATGTATTTTACGAACGATACTTTTTTGGTTTGTAAGAAGTTCATTTTTTACGACCTGTTGGGCTATGGTTGATCCACCCTCAGCAAATGACCCCTTAAATGCATCAACAAGCATTGCACGAATTATAGATGCAAGTCGGATACCACCATGTTCGTAAAAACTTGAGTCCTCTATCGCGACTGTTGCGTCTATCGTATTAGGGGACATGTCAGACAATGGAATGACATCGCGTTTTGCATCACGATTATAATCATAAAGTAAAACTTGGCCAGTACGATCAAAAATCTTCGTTGACTGATCGATCTGGCGATTCGCGAAAGAACTAATTGCTGGCATTGGAGTAAATGCAACGAGGATGAGTATCCCTCCCACCGCAATGAATATAATTCCGAAAATAGTAAGAATAAAAGCGACAATTACATGTCGCCACGAAATATAATGGCGCTTCACCATGACCTCATGCTAGCATGCACGACCTATTAAGGCATTCGTGCATGCATTGCTATACGCTATAGCTAATATTCCTCATCATCTTCTTCAGGCAACAGTAATTCATCAACTCCTCCGTCTTCAGAATCATCATCAGCAAGTTCATCGGGAGGTAGATCAACCCCATCATCAAGATCAAGTTCCTCATTTTCATTATTCATATGGGTACATTCTATAATTTTAGATTAATCCCAGCAGGGACGAATATATTTCATCAAAAATTATTATTAATGCAAGTGCTATTTATGTTTCGGTGTGGATTAATGTTGTGTCAGACCAGAAGCAAGCACGGTAATACCTATAGCAATAGCATCAAGCTCATCATCAAGAAATACCTTCTTTGGCAGAATAACAAGCCGTGGAATCATACGAGCAATCGCTGTTTTATCGGCATTTCCATATCCAGTGACTGCGAGTTTTACTTGTTGCGGAGAGCACTCTATGACTGGTAAGGAAGCAAGACCAGCAGCAGCGAGTACTGTACCACGAGCCTCGGCGACGCCGAAGGCTGTCTTTTTATTGACACCAAAAAAAAGCGTCTCAATACCGAGTGCGTCAGGTATATATGTTTTGATCGCTTTTGTGACTGCTTGTGCTATGCATGCAAGGCGTTTTTCTGGAACATCCTTGGCTGGCAATACACAATCGCTCATAATGAGCGTTGGTCGCGAAGAATTACCCTCGATTACCGCGATACCAAGTCGGTCATATCCCGGGTCAATCGCCAGTACTCTCATAGCCACGTGCATTGGTAAACACCTGTTGTATATCCTCATGTACATCAAGAGCTTCGAGAATTGCATAAAGCCACTCCTCATCAGTATTAGTGAGCTCAACAAGTGGTTCGTGGGGGATACACATTTCGCCCGACCTGGTAAATGCCCAACTCGTTGCTCCAGGCGGAGCGAGTTCTATCCGTTGCGACGTAAGTATGTGTTTCACCTCCTGCGTCGTTCGATTTTTATTATCCGTGAGTGCTTCGACAAGAATCGCAACTCCTCCGGGGCCATATGCTTCATAGATAACTCGTTCAAGATCATCAGCATCTTTCGATACTCCCTTCGCAATTGCACGTTCAATATTCGCTTTAGGCATATTTATGGCTTTTGCACGGGTGATTGCAACAGAAAGCCCAGGTGCTGAAAGAACCCCACTTGCCTTTTTCGATTCAAGTGTAATAAGACGCGCATACCGAGAAAAGACACGACTCTTCGCAGCATCAGTTATTGATTTCTTGCGCTTAATTTGAGACCACTTACTGTGTCCAGACATATGTATTTCACTATACCAACTATAAAAGATACTAAACACTATTAACCCTTAAGATAGGAACGACCCTGTGGAGTTAGTATACGACCACGAGGGGAACGTTCGATGAATCCAAGGCGAAGTAAGTATGGCTCATATAGGTGTTCAATGGTATCGGAGTCTTCATGAAGTGCTGCAGCTAGTGCAAGAACCCCAGTGGGTCCACCACGGAAGCTTGTGAATAGTGTTTCAAGATAGCGCCGGTCATCTTTGGTAAGGCCAAATGCATCAATACCGAAAAGTTCACATGCCTCGTCGCAGAGTGTGACGGACAGAGCTTTTTCATGCACTTCAGAAAAATCACGCACTCGTTTCAAAAGAGCGTTTGCGACACGTGGAGTTGCGCGACTTCTTGTCGCAATGCGATCTATAACCGCCTCAGGTACTGAAAGCCTAAGGAGTGTTGCTGAGCGGCGAAGAATATCTTTCAGATCATCATCACTGTAGAAATCGAGTTGATAAATGCCTCCACCAAAACGAGAACGGAGTGGGCCAGAAAGTTCCGCAACACGGGTCGTAGCACCGATTAATGTAAATGGTGGAAGTGGAAGCTCAACTGTGCGTGCCGAAGGACCCTTCCCGAGTATTATATTGAGATGTCCCGACTCAAGTGCAGGATAGAGAAGTTCCTCGATTTTATGTGAGAGACGATGGATTTCGTCAATAAAAAGGACCGTATTCGGTTCGAGATTTGTGAGTATTGCGGCCAGGTCACTCGCGCGTTCAATGGCAACGCCAGATGTGTTTTTTAATGGTGATTCAAGCGTTGTTGCGACGAGGTGGGCAAGTGTTGTTTTCCCAACTCCAGGTGGCCCGTAAAATAATATATGTTCTGGCATGTCACCGCGCTTCTTCGCTGCGTCAATGGCAATACGCACATTCGCTTTTATCTGTTTTTGGCCGACATATTCGTCCCAATAATTAGGACGAAGTGCCGCATCAAGTGAAGTAGCAAGGATAGGAAGATTTTCAGACGGACTTGACATAAAATGAGACAGTGCTAGCATTGTAGCATAGTTTTTTGATTCTGCTCATACTCCTCTAGGCAAGGCTTGACGGTCTCGGGCGTTTCCCCAAGGATTTTATGGTTTGTGCGTACTTCGGTTCGCAATACTGTGAATCTCCTCAGGTGTCTCATCCACCCTACATTTTAATGTAGGTTTGCCTAGAGGAGTATGAGCAGAATCCTTAACAGGAGTTATTTTATGGAGAGTTTTTCCAAATTCTAAACTATCCACTATCTAGGAAGATCGACTGTCGACATGACTTCGGCAAGCGAAGTGGTACCAGTAAGTGCCTTGAGAATACCATCCTGTGCCATGGTGAGATAGCCTTGTTTCGCGGCCAGTCTCGCAACCTCATTTTCTGGCGGATTGTCTCGAAGGAAGTTTGCGAGTTCATCGTCCATAAAAATTGCTTCGTAGAGGCCGACACGCCCTTTATAGCCTGTCTCGTCAATATTTGTTGGTGCTGGTTCCCATACAGTCTCTATTTTTTCTGGAATCAGTGATTTGTCAGCAAGAGGTTCAAGAACTTTCGCAATCATTAATTCTTCCTCATTAGTAAGTGGGCGTTCTCTTTTTTTATTCGGGTCGAGTTTACGCAAGAGGCGTTGTGCCATTGAAACGGTTACCGCCGAACCGAATGATTTCGGATTTACACCAAGATCGGCGAGACGAGGGAAAGTGCCCGCCGCGTTGTTTGTATGAAGCGTGGAGAAAACAAAGTGGCCAGTAAGTGCCGCTTGAATTGCAATATCGGCAGTTTCACCATCACGAATCTCACCAACCATGATAATGTCTGGATCTTGGCGCACGATTGATCTAAGTCCTTCAGCAAAGGTGTATTTATCTCCCGCAACTTGCGTTTGCACGATTCCATCGAGATGATATTCGACAGGATCTTCGATAGTGATTATTTTTATTTCTGGCGTGTGAATCTCGCGGAGAAATGAGTAGAGTGTTGTCGTTTTCCCGCTCCCAGTCGGACCAGTGGTAAGCAGCATTCCGTTCGGCCGTCGTATTTCTTTCTCAAGGCGCGCAAGAAGTTTTGGATTGATTCCCAACTCCTTATAGGAAACTTTCGTTGCCTCTGGATCGAGAATGCGCAGCACAATGGATTCGCCGTAATTTCCAGGAATAAAAGAAACGCGCATTTCAATTTCATTCTCACCTCTCGCGATACTGAAACGTCCGTCCTGGGCCTGATTTGTAACGTTCAATTTAATACCAGCGAGCAATTTGATGCGCGAGTTGAGTTGGTGATAAGTTGCTGGATCGAAGAAAAATGTATCAGACAAGAGACCATCAATGCGCAGGCGCATAAGGGTTTTTTCTTTCCCCGGTTCAAAATGAATATCAGAAGCACGGAGTGCGAATGCACCAGCAAAAATTATTTCGAGAATGTGTGAAACGCGATCGAGCGATTTAAGTACGGCGGCGGCTTCGAGTTCCTTCTCGAGTGCCTTACGCGTACCGCTTTTCTCGCCAAGTTTCTTTAGAGTTTCTGAGGCAACGGTAAAGACACCCGCTTTTGATTCGGCGGTGAAGGAAAGATCGTTATAACGTGCGAGTATCTTATCAAGACTTTTTCTTGAGACCAGAAATTTCTGCAGCAAGAATCCGCGAGTAGTTAGATCTTCAATAAGTTTTGCAAGTGCAGGGTTGTTTGGGTTATGGATGGCAAGTGAAAGTGTTTTCGCTGTTTTCAGAAATGCCGCTGTTTCGGCAAGCAATGCCTCCTCTTTGGGAATGATACGAAGTGCCTCATTATCGATTTCTTTGAGAGAGAGATCAGCATATGTCATCCCATATTTTTCAGAAAGAATACGTGCAACGTCTTCCTCCTCATGCTCACGTACCTCGGTGAGTTTCGCATCTGCGCGCGTCGTATCAAATGGTAGCTCCATGTTACATATAATAACACTAGAACATAAACTGATCTGATTTTGACACGGCGCTAATTATACGGTAGTGTTCTACATAGTAATTCTGAAATCAACAATCCCTGGAGGATATTGTGAAGAAGCTGATCTTTGCGGCATTATTATTTTTTTGTTTATACACAACCGCCAGCGCATCAACAGTGCATTTTACTGATGCAAATGAGTTCGCGGCAAAGAACATCGGGTCATTTGATATTGACACTCTGTTGTTCAAGCACGAGGAAGAAAAAGAAAGCAGGGAAATATTCCCTCTCATCACTTATCATCGGAATGATTATAAGCATGTGTGGTGGAAAAAAGACTGTGATAATCCACCACCAGTTCCTCTACCGGCATCCGCGCCACTTTTCTTGAGTGGAATCATTTTTCTTTTCGGCGTCGCGCGGCGCAGGCAGTTTTGAGTTGAGGCAGTTCCATTAGTGCGCCCGTCCCTTGTCGGAACGGGCGCACTTTAATTTTCGGCGGTACAATTATTCTAACGATGAAGAAATTGATTCGGACACTCCCTGAGTTTGAGGCAGAGGCGGCGCGTTTCGCTGGTTCTATCGTACAGAGCCCGCAGGGCGCAACTCTCGTCACACTCTCAGGTGAGCTTGGTGTTGGGAAAACAACATTTGTCAAGACGATCGCATACGTCCTCGGCGTAGGAGAAACAGTAACAAGCCCTACGTTTGTTCTTGAAAAAACATACCCGTTTCCAGGCGGAAAGTCATTCAAGCGTCTGGTCCACATCGATGCTTACAGACTTTCGTGGGGAAGTGAACTCGCCGTGCTCGGTTTTGACGAACTTATGCGAGATACGGAGAATCTTGTTTTATTTGAATGGCCGGAAAAAGTGGCAGACGTATTGCCCATTCCTACTTCGCGAATTTCCTTAATCGCGCTTCCTGATGGTTCGCGCATGATCTCTTATGACTAAAAAGAAAAAATCCATGCAAAAACGTATTGTGCTTCTTGATACACATGCGATCATCCATCGCGCATATCATGCCCTCCCAGAATTCACTGGCCCTACTGGAGCGCCGACAGGGGCACTCTATGGTCTTGTTTCTATGTTGCTCAAAATCATCACAGACCTCAAGCCTGATTATATTGCCGCTTGTTACGACCTGCCAAAGCCGACCATCCGTCATGAAGCATATGCAGGTTATAAAGCGACACGCGCGAAGACTGACGACGCGCTTGGGTTACAGATCCGAGAATCGCGCAAAGTTTTCGAGGCATTCTCGATTCCTGCCTACGAGCGGGAAGGATTCGAAGCCGACGATCTTCTCGGTACTATCGCGCATGAGTTAAAAAAGAAAAAGGACATAGACGTTGTAATTGCTTCGGGTGATATGGATACTCTACAACTTGTCGATGATGAGCGTGTGTGTGTGTACACCCTGAAGAAGGGAATTAATGACACAATTCTGTACGATGAGAAAGCCGTTGTTGCGCGATTCGGTTTTCTTCCAGCGCTCATTCCCGATTGGAAAGGACTTCGTGGAGATCCTTCCGACAACATCAAGGGCATTCCCGGCATCGGCGAGAAAACCGCGACGGAACTCGTGAAGAGTTTCGGTTCAATCGAGGAATTGTACGCGGCATTAAAGAAGGACGATGCAGCATTTATTAAAAAAGGAGTGAAGGCGCGCGTGGTCGAGCTCCTGAAAAACCACGAAGAAGATGCGCGTTTTTCCAAATCGCTTGCGGTGATACGTCTCGATGCGCCAATCGCCTTTGTGCTACCGGAGCAACCGTGGCGCAAGAATGTTGACCAGAAAAAAGTGCTAACGCTTTTCAATGAATTCGGTTTCCGTTCATTGCGAGAACGTATGCGCTCAACACTCGGGATATCTGAAGAATCAATCGAGTCCATGGATCTAGCCACAGCGTCAGAGATTGCGCCCGAGGAAGTAGACAAGATGGCCCTTGCCGAAGCACAAGTAATCTTGTGGCTTATTTCATCCGAATTCACGAATCCATCGCTCGACGACATTCTCGCGTTTACGAAAAAGCGTACCTTTATCGCCGCTCGTGCTGAACTCGAAAAACAATTGTCGGAAATGGGGAAGGTGCGCGAAGTCTACGAACGGATAGAAAAACCGCTTATTTCCGTTATACGCAAGATGGAGGAATATGGGGTTCTCATTGATCCAAATATGCTGCATGAACTCGCCGTAAAATATCGTGCCGAGCTCTCGCTCATCGAGAAGAAAATTTATAATGCCGCTGGACATGAGTTCAATATTAGTTCTCCCAAACAGCTTGGCGAGGTGCTTTTCGATGAGTTGAAGATAATTCCAGAACGACAGAAAAAGACAACGGGTGGTCAGCGCTCGACACGCGAGAGCGAACTAGAAAAGATCCGGGATGAGCACTCGATTGTGAGTGATATCTTGGAATACCGTGAGTTGAAAAAACTCCTCTCGACCTACATAGAAAATCTTCCTGCACTGCTCGATACGAAAAATCGTTTGCATGCCGAATTTCTTCAAACCGGTACAACCACTGGACGCATGGCAAGCCAAAACCCCAATCTTCAGAATATTCCACTACATTCTGAGCGCGGGCGAATGATCCGGCACGCATTTATAGCTCCAAATAATTTCACACTTGCATCACTCGACTATTCTCAGATAGAGCTACGTCTCGCAGCAATTCTTTCAGGGGACGAGAAGCTCTGTGCGATATTTAGAGATGGTCGTGACGTGCATAAAGAAGTGGCGGCGCAGGTGTTTCATGTTGCCCCTGAGGGGGTTGATCTTGAGATGCGGCGGCGGGCGAAAGTAATTAATTTTGGCATTCTTTACGGCATGGGAGCAAATGCGCTCCGAACTCAGCTCGGCACGACCATCGCCGAGGCACATCAGTTTCTCGAGAATTATTTTTCCACATTTAAAACTCTTTCAGAATATCTTGAAAGTACGCGTGGTTTTGCCCGCAAATATGGCTACACTGAAACATTCTTTGGTCGCCGCCGTCAATTTCCAGAGATGAAATCATTTTTGCCATACGTACGAGCACAAGCCGAGCGCATGGCTATCAATGCCCCCATTCAGGGCACACAGGCGGATATTATTAAGCTTGCAATGGTGCGTGTGGATGAGATGTTTGAGAGAGAGGGTAGAGATGAAGACGCCCATTTATTGTTGCAGGTGCATGATGAGCTCGTGTACGAAATTCGAACCACGCACGTATTAGAACTTAGTGCGCGTATCAAGGAAATAATGGAATCCATCCTATCTCTCGAGGAGAGGCGCGGTATACCTATTATAGCGGTAATAAAGTCGGGTCCTAATTGGGGTACCATGAGTGCTATGTAATTCATGGTATTTTTATGGTAAGATTGAGTTTGGATTTAAAGCTTTACCACTCATTTAGTAGAAGGAGGGCTTATGTGGAGGCTGTTCCTTGTTCTGATTGTTAGTGGAGCTGTTTCTGGTTATTTAATTAAAACCTACCCAAAAACAGCACTTTTTTTTATTTTTGTACTACTATTGTATGCGATCGGCATGGATAGCGGTGGTCGCATACGACAACACCCCCGTAGTAATGGAATTAAATCAGACAGGTTGTACAAATCACAAGAAGTGTTGAAAAAATGAAAGGAAGGATATAAAAAGCGCCCATTTGCAAATGGGCGCTTTTTCTATCGCGCAGTATACTTAGATAATGATTTATTTTTTCCACGGTTCTGATGTTGAGAAAACACGCACGAAAGCATTTGAATGGATTGCGAAAGCGCGTACAAAAGAACCAAATCTCGTATACATACGTCTCACTCGTGAAGATCTTACTTACGCGGCGCTTGAGGAAGCAGCACTCTCTGGAGGTCTTTTTGTAAGGCGGCTCTTAATATTAATTGATGATCCATTCTCAAATGCAAATGCACATGCAATGGTCGAAGGGAAGGAGGATAATCATGAAGAGGTATCAGAAAATATGCTTGAGGGATATCTTGAAAACCTCGCGACTTCCGATAACGCGATTGTCATTCTCGCACCGCGTCTTGTAGCAGTGAAGGCGAAAAAGCTTGCGGCGAAAGCCAAAGTCGAATATGTATACAACGATAAAACCATAGCACATGTCTCCCCACACCCTTTCAACAGAGATTTGGTAAATGCACTCACGATACGTTCTCGCGAAAAACTTTGGCTTGAGATTAATCGAGCACTTCGTGCAGGTGATGCACCCGAAATGTTGCACGGATTTTTACATTGGAAGGCGCGTGATCTCATAGAGAAAGGTAACCCCGCATGGGAGTCACGGGAATTGCGACAGCTATCGCTCACGTTAATCGCACTCCTCCAGGATTCTCGTCACGGGAGGCTCGACCTACCTCTTTCTCTTGAACGCTTTGCGCTTTCTATATAATCACGTGGTATGTGAATCAGTTCTTTCAACATGTGTGGCAGTGAAGAAATCAGGGAAGGTATCTATTAATGAATTTTAAACATGAGTGATTAGCGAAACCGTACTTATCTTGGGCGGTGAAGTGTTGCTTTTGGCGGTAGCCAAGGAATTTTTTGTAAAATCTGAACCTTGCTCTCTGGGCGCTTCTGCACGGTATAGTGAGACACCCGATGGCGATACACCTCCACACCACACTAATTATTAATAATGATACCGAAATCCATCTAAATATGTTTAGTGCTACGCTGATCTTGCCATGAGTTCCTGTTTGAGATGCTTGGCGAGCCTAATAGCGAGCGCGATTATCGTGTACGTTGGATTCGCCGACCCGCTCGTGGCAAAAACCGAGCCGCCAGCAATATAAAGATTCGATATGGTATGCACCTTACAATTAGGATCTACGACGGATGTGCGTGGATTGCGGCCCATACGTGTGCCACCGAGATAATGGCTCGCATCTTGACTGGCCGCTGCGACGACAGCATTGGCGCTCCCTTCCACTCGTCCCAGACCGAGGCGATCTATTTCCTCAGTCAACTGTGCGTGGAGCGTTCGGAGTGTCTCAGCGTCTCGCGGACCGAGTGCATACGTTACTGCCGGCAGTGGCATGCCGAACATATCCTTACGTTCCCCCAATCTAATATAATTCTCCGTACGCGGTTCCATGTCCGCGTACCAGCGCAGTCGCAGTGTGCGCGGACGCAGTAAATTGAAGAGCGGCGCGATGAACGTCGGCAAACGACGCCATATGCCGAAAGCGTATCGTTGTAAAAACCCCAGATCGGG
>JAKBGA010000038.1:0-3441 GCA_021833245.1 bacterium
CCCTCTTCTGCAAGCAACTTGAGCACCTCTTGATGTATTTCCTCAGGCGTTCGAGTTGCATTGACAAACTTTACTGGCATACGAACTGAGAACTTACGAAATCCTTCACGAACTCGCTCGTAGAAACCAAGGTCACGGACATCGAAGTGGTTCGTTTTTCTTGCTACATCTTGCATCACTCGCTTGCGTGACATCTCAGCAGGCAAGTCGAACACAATATACAGATCGGGACTCTGGCGGTTCAAGAATATGTACTTCCTCGAAAGATTGAATAGATGAGTGAGTTCCTCATGTTCTTCACCGCAAAGCTGAAATGCATAGGTCGATGAGTCCCCGCGATCAGAAAACACGTGCTTCCCAGCCTTGGGGGTCGGCGCAACAAGATTGTGTTGGAGCTCTTCACGTGATGCCAAGAAGAGTAGGAAGTTATTGAATGCCGTCGATTTCGGCGCAAGCACGTTATCACGAACAACTCTTCGTATCTCTTCAGCGAATGGAGTTCCGCCAGGTTCCCGAGTGGGAATAATCGAGTTGCCGAATTTTTTTCCAGAAGCTTCATCTGTGTCCCTTTACCTGACCCGTCCATACCGTCAAACACGATGTATTTGCTCATAATACAAAATCCTCCGTAGTTATTCCGAGATTAGCCTAGCATAATTACCAAGGTAAACAAAAAACCCTGCAGTGACAGCAATCACTGCAGGGCGAATGGAGAAAATCAGGGTCCCCAGACTTCGTACCGTTTCTTAAAGTGCTTCGAGAGCGATGGGCCCGAGTTCTGGTAGTGCCCATCATATGGCTTCGCGACCGGACTGACCCGCTCGAAATTCATTAGGCAGATCGGATCATTGTCGAAGAGTCGGTGGGGTACCTCTCGCCCACGCACCTCAAGCACGCTGGTGATTCCATTCTCGTCGCCGAAGCCCGGATCAAAGAATCCCGCATAATGTGCGCGGAATTCACCGGTCGAGACATCATAGGGCGCGATATCGCCACAGATATCTTTGGGGATACGCACTCGCTCCTTCGTCGAAAGAAGATAAAACCGATCGGGGTTCAATGTGAGTCCATTGCGTGGACGCAGGATGGGCTCCCAGAACTCATATGGATCGTATGCTTCTTCTTCGAAAAGAGAAAGTGCGCTCGCAACATTTGCACGTGACATGAGACCAACGATCTCGCGATCGAGATCAACATGCATGTAGACACCATACTCGCCGAGTTTAAGTTCGTGCGCCATGATGGTCTTACCTTCTTTCCCCACAAAGATGCCCTTATACGAATGCATGATGGCAACGTCCTTACCGCTTAGGCGCGCATCGCCATTGCAAATCCGCATCTGCACTAATGATAATCCCGGGCGAATGAAGATTGGGAACGAGAGCGGCGTTATCTCGAGATACAGGTTACCCTGATACCTCTCCGGTACATAATCAAAGCGCGGCACACCATCGGCCAAAATACGTACGAACACATCCGTCCGACCCGACGAACTCTTCGGCGAAAACTTTGCCGAGAATCCTTCGGGAAGCCTAAGTCCTTCATTGAGTGGCACTACGTATGTGTAGCCACGATGAAGGAAACCCGGTTGACCCCGATCGAGAGTGAATGAGTATTGGCATCCCTTAACCAGGTCGGCAATGCACCCGTCGCTTCGCGGCAGAGATGCAAAACCCATGCCAAACACATCCGACCCGAGAGTCAGGTCAAGTGATGCTGCTTGGATCTGACCGGGGACGAAAGCATCACCCTTGGTGATAATAGGAGCTTTGCCGGTAATGATTGCAGACAGATCTACATCCGAAAATACGACTGGATCCCCGTTGAACATGTTGACACTCCTTTTCTATCCGGACTCTGATTAAATTATGAATGGTACAACCTTGGCAGACTCTACGCGCCAAGGAGACAAAAAGCAACCCGCGTTAGCAAAAAATAAAAGCGACGGTTTTTGCCGTCGCTAATCGTAGCTTATACGAATCATAACAATCTTGCCTTGATACGTCCACGATTTTTGTAGTCAACCAGTTTCGCATCCTTCACACTAAAGTCGTCAATATTCCCAATTTCTGGATTGAGCCATAATTTTGGTGTCTTATATACGCTCCGTTCAAGCTGCGTTCGTACTTGTCTGAGATGCGCACTATAAATGTGCGCATCGTTCAGGGTGATGACAAGTTCGTCCGGAACCATGCCGACGCATTGTGCAATCATGTGCAAAAGAAGTGCATATGACGCAATGTTGAACGGCACACCCAAGAACATGTCGCAGGAACGCTGGTCCATAGAAAGACAGAGGTGCAGCTTCCCATTCTTTCCGCGCCGCACGAAGAATTGCATTTTCATATGACACGGCGGTAAGCACATGTCGTCCACCTTCAACGGATTCCATGCAGTAACAACGTGGTAACGGCTAAATGGATCCTTCTTGAGAGCTGCGATAACCTCGATCAGTTGATCCTTCATTTCACCATTGAAGTTGCGCCACTGGGAACCATAAATAACGCCACAATCACCTGGGAACTGGGCCTTGCCGCTCGCTGCAAATCGCTGTTGGTCATTCGACCATAGCGGGTTGTACTCGTCTTCGGGGAACCCCATGAGCTGATTTAGCCGTCCGATGGATAATCGGTATGGGACCGGCGAGTGTCTGCCAGCCTCAATGAACCATACAAGTTCCGCCACTACTGACCTGAAGGCAAGACTTTTGGTCGAAGGGGCCGGAAAGCCATTAGACAATTTGAAACGTATCTGCCGAGCAAACACTGCGCGTGTATTTCCGTTTCGTGTTTTCCTCGTATTTCCACGCACATAGACGTCGTGCAGGGCATTGAGGTATTCAGCTTCGCTGCGATTATGGGTCCAATCACCTCGTGAGATCTTTTTCCTACTCATTAACTATCTCCTTATTTGGTCTGATTTATTTCATTAAGGACATAACTAACCCGACATACTGTACGCTCGCGATAGGACAAGCGCAAGAAAAAGAATCGGCACCCGCAACGAGTGCCGATTCTTTAGTCTCTTAACATTTCCCTACTTTACGTCGACGCCCATGCTCCGTGCCGTGCCCGCGATGAGACGCGCCGCTGCCTCTGGACTGTTCGCGTTCAAATCTGGCATCTTCTCTTCGACAATCGTCGCAATTTGCGCCTTTGTCAGCGTACCCACTTTCTGTTCACGTGCCTTGCCTGAACCTTTTTCGATGCCGATCGCCTTCAATATGAGTCTTGAGGCGGGCGGATTCTTCATGATGAAAGTGAAGGAGCGATCATCATAGACTGAGAGTTCAATCGGAATGATAGTTCCCCGCTTATCCTTAGTCGCTTCGTTGAACTGGGAAACGAACTGGCCAATATTCACGCCCGTGGGGCCAAGCGCAGTACCAACAGGAGGCGCTGGTGTTGCTGCGCCGCCTGGAATCTGTAACTTAATCTTTTT
>JAKBGA010000039.1:0-2157 GCA_021833245.1 bacterium
GGCGACTACAAAGCCCGTATCGCTTACGTATCCGAAGAAGTAAATCCGTCTGAGGGAATCCAAACCAAGATAGTTCTTGGCGACGCGGTTCCTCGCATGGTTGCTCTCGGCATCATCGACGTTGCGAAGATAGAAGCGCTGTATAATAATCGTGGCGGCGTACCGCCTGAAGAAATGAAGTTGCTCACAAGCACTTCAAGCACAGCACTCATAGTGAACGCTGATAATGCAACCTGGCTAGTAAATTTGCTCTGGCCACTTGGACTCGCTAACCACCTCGAGGTGAATAATCAAAGCCCGATTGCGGGGAAGGATGTTGGCAACTACGCTTCGACCGGTGGATGGTCGCTCGGAACAGCGGCGACCGGCGGAGGGTACTTCAACAAATATCCGCTCATACCTCTCACTCCCGCGCAAGAGAAACGAGTACAGCAAATCGCGGAGAGCACCTATCGTCCCTGTTGCGATAACTCGTCATTCTTCCAGGACTGCAATCATGGATCGGCTGCGATGGGAATAATCGAGTTGGGAGTCTCGGAAGGATTATCCGACGCGGACATAGATCAGACACTCCTCGCCTTCAATTCGTTTTGGTTTCCTCATAACTACGTCGAGATCGCGCTCTATTTCAACGTAGTGAAGAATACAGACTGGAAGGATGTCGACCCACAAGTCGCTCTCTCCAAGCAGTACTCGAGCCTTAGTAGCTGGATGAAGAACATTGACGGCCCTGTCCAAAAGATCCCAGGCCTCATACCTCAGGCAGGGGGCGGTGGTAGTTGTGGTGCATAATTAAACTTAATCTTAAACAAATATGGACTCCGAACCAACAGTAGTTATGAGCAAATTCGCCACTCCGATCGCAGTAATACTCGGCGGACTCTTTATCGCTGGAGCGATTATCTGGACCAACGGACATCCCTCTAGCCAAACAGCAACGAACCCGCAATCGGCGCAAACACCTCCGGCTCAAACGGCAGATATCAGCAAAGTGAAGATTGATGGCGAACCGTTTATCGGCAATCCGAACGCGCCGATAACGATCGCATACTGGTATGACTATCAATGTCCGTTCTGCCATCAGAACGAAGAGAATACAATGCCACAGCTCATCAAAGACTATGTCGACACAGGTAAGGCCAGGCTCGTTTTCAAGGACTTCCAATTCCTTGGCCCCGACTCGCAGACGCTCGGCCAATTCTCCCGTGCTGTCTGGGCGGTAGCACCCGACGAGTTCTACCAATGGCACAAAGCGATCTACGACAATCAAGGCACCGAGAACACGGGCTGGGCGACGCATGACAAGATCATGTCTATCACAACGAGCGTACTTGGCGCAGCCGATGCGACCAAGGTAAACCAACTCGTGATCTCCAACGGTGCCGAATACCAAAAAGAAATGGATGCAGATAAGGCAGAAGGATCTGGTTTCGGCGTCACAGGAACGCCGTCATTCATCATCGGCAAACAACTCATCATCGGCGCTCAGCCATATGCTGTAATTAAGCAAGTCATAGACCTTACGCTTGCGGGGAAGTAGCTATGGTCGTACACGCTCTTACAACGGTATTCAAAAACTGGAAGTATCTTCTTCTTGCTGGGGTGGTTGCTCTCGTTGCCTTTGCGCTTGCTACTTGGTTGCCAAATTTCGGACTTCTGTACTCAATTCTGAAAGATCCCTTGGTGCCCATTATGGACAAGCTGACACTCCCGCTCAATCTTCTCGGATCAATCGCAACAAACTTCACGCCCCTTGCGGCCTCCTATACCATCGTCATTGCGCTCCTCATCGGGGTTAATGTTTCTCTATCGACCTATCAAGTTCGTCGCCAGAGACAGTTCTCGGGAGGCAGTGCGGGGGCAAGTTCACTCGGAGTCGCAAGCGGAGTCTTGGGTATCGGGTGTGCTGCATGCAACTCGCTCGTGCTGATGTCGATTCTCGGAATCACCGGTGGCGCAGGAGTAATAGGACTTTTGCCCCTTAAGGGCGGAGAATTTGGCATCTTAGGCGTCTTTTTGCTTGGAGGAGCTACCTACCTCTCGGCAAGACAGATTACAAAGCCCCTTATATGCGAAACGTAATGTTATGAAATGCACACCAAAAACAATGATTGCGAGTAGTGTCGGCGTAGTAGTCTTGTTGGGTTTAGGGCTTGT
>JAKBGA010000039.1:2257-3425 GCA_021833245.1 bacterium
GTCGAACTGGCGGTATTGATTCCTTTCGCTCCTCTGCTCATTTGCCTTGCTATGTGTCCGATCATGATGTATTTCGGAATGCGCGGGCACAAAGATCAAGGAGATACAATGGAAAAATGAACGCGTCACAAACGGTAGCACGCTCATATCGGTTGTAATTACATCGTCAGTTTACCTTTTGACTTACATTCAACACGAGAACATTAAGTAATTATGCCCATGTATACCTGCCCAATGCATCCCGAAGTAGTCTCCGACAGACCTGGCATGTGTCCGGAATGCGGCATGAATCTTGTGCCTCTAAAAAGTAAGAGCAAAAACAATAAACAAGATGAGCACAACCAACACGCCGGGCACAAAACTTCGTCATTTCTCGCGAAGTTTTGGATATCACTCGCGCTTTCTATTCCGATTTTCTTTTATTCGGAGATGGCGCGTGACGTGTTCGGCATCCATGGGCCAGAGTTTCTCGGCTGGCAGTATGTACTCCTCGCGCTCGGCTCCGTAGTCTTTTTCTATTGCGGATGGATATTCCTCGCAAGCGCGTATCGGGAACTCAGGGCGCGAATGCCTGGCATGATGACCCTCATCGCTCTCGCGATTATCGCCGCATATGCATACAGCGCCACTTCCATTATTCTTGGAACTGGACATGATCTTCTCTTTGAACTCTCGACACTCATCGCGATCATGCTACTCGGGCATTGGATCGAAATGCGGTCGGTACAGGGAGCGAAGAGTGCCCTGAAAGAGCTTGCTAAGCTCCTTCCAGATACCGCAGAAGTTTTTCGCAATGGAAAAACCGAGACGGTCTCGCTTAACGAACTGCATATTGGCGATAAAGTGCTTGTAAAGCCAGGCAGCAAGATTCCCGCAGACGGGAGGGTTGCCGAAGGGCAATCCGAGGTCGATGAGTCAATCATTACCGGTGAATCAAAATCAATATGGAAAGCAATTGGCGACCAGGTTATCGCCGGTTCGATAAACGGCGACGGAAGTCTGACTATCGAAATCACGCAAATAGGCGAAGGAACTTTCCTCGCGGGTGTTATGCGACTTGTCGCTGATGCCGAAGCATCCAAATCACGACTCCAGATTCTTTCCGATCGCGCTGCGCTCTATCTCACGCTCATCGCAATCGGCGCGGGCGGCGCGACTTTCATCGCAT
>JAKBGA010000011.1:0-16569 GCA_021833245.1 bacterium
CCTGTTTTATGGGCACGACGACACGAGTGGCGTACAAAAAGTCTCCAATAAGAGAGGGTTCGGCCGATTTTCCCGAGCCTATTAAACAAATCAGTGTCTTCGCCACCAGCAAGTTCTTCTCGAAAACCACCAGCATCATTAAACACACTTCGACGAATCATTTGAAATTCCCCCGAAGCATTTCCATAACGAAAAAGATTATTTGAAATAATATACCAAAAATTTAAAGGTGCACAAAAAAAAGAATCCGTAAACGAATGATTTTCAATCCACGGTTTAAGCGGTACTGTCATGGCGACGAGTGTTGGTTTTTGTTCGAAGACTGATATCATTTTCGTAAAGAACGTATTCGGTTCAGGAATAATAACATCGGCATCAATGAAAACGAGATAATCACCCGTTGCGAGCGCAGCACCAGCATTTTTTGCTTCACCGAAAGTTTGTCGCCACGGTTTATCCCAGATAACTATTTTCCCGGTATAGCGGCGAGCAATTTCGAGTGTCGCATCGGTACTATTACCGTCAGTGAAGATGATCTCGTGTGGAAGATTGAGAGTATTTAAATTCTTGAGCGTTTGTTCCAAAAACTCATCTTCTTGTAGTGTAGGTATGATTATTGAAATGATCGGCATAGTTTCTAATGCTTCTTTACCCAAAGATAAATGTCCTCGAGCGCTTTTACGCCATCTCCGGCAGCAATGTTATTTTGATGGTACAACTCATCTGTGCAGTCGCCAGCAGCCCATATGCCCTCAACGCTCGTACGTTGATTACTCGGATCAATCTTTATACGCCTTATCGCGTCAAGCTCGATTAGTCCGTCTAGGAATTCCGTGTTTGGGATAACACCCGCTTCGACAAAGACACCAGAAACAGCAAGTTCTTTTATTTCTCCAGAGTCCTTATCTTTATATTTCAAACCAGACACGAATTGTTCACCCATGATCTCAGTCGGTTCGGCATGTGTGATAACGTGCATATTCTGGTGTGCAGAGGCTTTTTCAACAGTTATCGGATCGGCTTTAAATTCTTTATGTCGATGTATAAGCGTAACGGACTTCGCATATGCGAGGAGTTGTAATGCCGTCTCAAAGCCCGCATTACCTCCGCCGATTACCGCGACATCCATATCTGCGAATAATGGACCATCACAGGAGGCGCAATAGGTAACTCCTTTATTTTCAAATTTTTTTGCGCCCGGTACGTCCAGTTTACGTCGTCCGGCACCCGATGCTATAAGTGCCGACTTTGCTGTGAATTTTTTCCCCGTTTTCGTTTGGACCGTGAATGTTCCATCCCCGTTTTTCGTAAGTGACGTGACGTGTTCGCCTAGGATGAGTTCCACAACGTCACTTTTTTCTGCGGCGAGATGCATTCGAAATGCTTTCGCAAGATCCATTCCGGTAATTTTTTCCGTTCCTATCCAATTTTTGATACTTTCAGATACGGTTGATTGGCCACCGACTTCTTCCGTGATAAGAACAGTTTGTAGACGCTTACGCGCTGCGTATATACTCGCAGCAACACCAGCAGGTCCGCCGCCTATGATGACGAGATCGTGCATAGGCATCTATACTATCACTTTTTATTTCTTATGTCTGCGCAAGAATGCTGGAATCGCACCCCATGCCTCATCGTCCCCCGGAGTCGTGGGAGTTTCTTCACGTTTATGGGGTATCGCAGTCACGATTGGCTCCTCCTTCTCAATAGAGAGAAATTTATCGATAAGGATAGGCATCTCCTCTTTCTCTTTCTTTGGTTCATGTTTTTCGGAAACTTTTTCATCCGTCTTTTCGTCGCGTCTCAGAATTTCATGATAAATACGTCCACGTTCCTCGGCACGTCCTTCGCTCGGTAACGCAAAAAGAGATCGTTCGGTTCCCGTATGAGGAGCTTGAACTGATTTTTCTGGGAAACCAGTCGCTATAACAATAATACGAACCTGGCCCTTCTTGAGCTTTTCGTCGCGCATGATGCCAAAGATGATCCTTGCGTCTTTATCGACAGACTCATTTATAACTTTTGCTGCTTCCTGCACTTCCATGATGCCAAGATCGTCTGCACCTGCTATCACAAAAAGAATGCCTTTTGCGCCACCGATAGAAACATCGAGGAGTGCAGAATTTACAGCCTGGTTGGCTGCTTCTTTTGCACGATCATCGCCCTCAGCGATACCGATGCCCATGAGTGCAGGGCCAGCGCCCTCCATAATCGCCTTAATGTCGTTGAAGTCAGTATTAATGTCACCTGGCGTTGTGATTATGTCGGAAACACCCTCAACTGCTTGACGCAAAATTTCATCGCACATGGCAAAGGCGTTCTTTGCCGAGGTATTTTTTTCAACAATTGAAAGTAGCTTGTCATTCGGGATAACAATGAATGCATCTACTTCTTTTTTGAGATCAGCAAGACCGCGATCAGCAATTTCTTTGCGCTGTGCCCCCTCAAAAGAAAATGGCTTTGTCACAACGGCGATAACAAGTGCACCAATTTCTTTCGCGATTTTAGCGACGGTTGGAGCCGCGCCAGTACCAGTGCCGCCCCCCATGCCGCAGGTGATAAAAACCATATCGCTTCCTGTAAGTGCTTCCTGGATTTCCTGCCGAGTTTCTTCTGCGGCACGTTTGCCGAGTTCGGGATTCATCCCAGTGCCAAGTCCACGAGTGAGGTTTTTCCCTATATGAATTTTGCGTTTCGCGAGTGATCGGTGAAGGTCCTGCGCATCAGAGTTAACGGCGATAAATTCAACACCATGTACCTTCGACGTAATCATATGATTGATCGCGTTCTTACCCGAACCACCGACACCAACTACACGAATTCGTGCGAACGTCTCAACCTCTGGTTCAATGCGCTTTGACATATTTTGTAAATTTAAATAAGTACGTTCTTGCAATCATAACAGAACCGCAAAGGATGCAAATATTGACAGCTTTTAATAAACAGCTTGTTATTTACGGCAAAAATTGTTGGAAAAATTTTTTGAAGGAAACGGTTAGGTTTTTCTTCGGCACGTTTGTGTCACCAGTAAGTCCCCAGAATGCAAGGCCGTATGCAACCGCCCATGTTGCGTCGCGAATTTTTGTATCTGCGGAGATGCGAAGTTCAGCAAGACGCGCGGGAAGCTTCAAAGACCCTTTCGCAATATCACTAATGGAACCAGTACCCGCGCCTCCACCCGAAATGATGATGCCGGCGGGTAGGGGACCGCGCCGTCCGAGTGATTTGAGATGCTTTTCGATTAGTGAAAACATTGCGACGAGGCGGTTCTGAATAAAGTCGTCAACCTTTTTGCGTGGATACATTTGCCCTGTGAGTTTCCCGAGTTTTACACGCTCAGCTTCTTCGAGTGATATACGCAATCCCAAGGCTATGTCGTCGGTGATGCTACTTGAGCCCATTGGGAATACTTTTACGGATATAGGAATTCCTTCGTCATAGACGACAATCGATGCGGTTTCTGAGCCTATATTCGCGAGCACGCAACCCTTCATTTTTTGATCGCCTTCAAGAAGGACATAGGAACCTGCAAGCGGGGAAGCCATTCGATCGATAATCTCGATATCTACATCCTCAACTGCCCCTGCAAGTGCCTCCTCGTGCTGAGAAAGACAGGTAACGAAAAGGTAATCAACCTCGAGACGAACGCCTTTCATGCCGAGTGGGTCACCAAGCACCTTAGCGCCATCAATACGATATTCGGTTGGTATGCTGTGGAGTACACGCCGATTAAGGAATCCGGGTGCCGCCGCCTCGCGAGCAGTTTTCCCAGCCTTCTCAAGATCGAGCATTGTTATTTCTTGATCGGCGCGCGAGATGATAGCGAAACCAGTTGCGCGTGCCTCATCGAGTGAAATACCGCCAATGGCAAGGAAGCCGGCATGGATCGGTACATGGGCAATGGATTCCACTTGGCGTTTTGCTTCTCGAATGCTCGCAGAGACCTCTTCCTTGTTGATTATATAGCCATGACGGAGACCTTTTGATTCAGCAAGACCTGTACCAAGAATACGAAGTTGTCGCCCACCGTGTTTATCGGAGAGTTCTTCGACAACAACCATTTTTACCTGGTATGTGCCGATGTCAATGCCAGTTGCGATTCTTCGTGACATGAATAGGGATGCGCGTCTTACTTGAGGCAAATTTCGCCACAAGTTTTTGTTCGCATCGTTCCATAGTAACGCCATGAGCCAATCCCTTCAAATGTAGCAATCCGTGGATAAACAAATAAAGAACGAATGTACGTGTGTCCATATCGTACATAGGCGCCTGTCGTTCAGCCTCTTGTAGGCAAATGCAGATCTCACCGTTCTTTTTGCCAGCCGCATACGAGAGGACGTTCGGTACATACGTTTTACCACGCAACTGCTTGTTCATCGCACGAGCTCTTGTAGAGCCGACGAAAACAAGAGAAATATCCCATCGGGGAAGTACGTGGGCGACAATCGCGGTAAATACCGCATGCGACGCACACGGACGTCGCGTGAAATTTTTAATGGAAACTTCTGCCATTCCGATTAATGTTTGGCACCTCGATTTCCGTGAGCATTCTTACGTGCTGCAGGATCAATTTTACCAAGCTTCACGAGTTCATTGTAATTCTCGCGACGAACCTTTGAGATAAGTGCACGCTTATGACCGACGTTCTTTGATTTGACGCGTTGCCAGTAACGGCGGTTACGCATTTCGCGTACGAGCCCGAGTCCCTGTGCTCTGCGAGTAAAACGGCGAATAAGCGCAGTCGAACTCTCGTTCTTTCCGCGTCGAACCTCAACTCGTGCCTCATCTGCCATAATATTAGAACTCTAGCACACGAGCATAGATGCTGTCTACGCCATGTTTTTTAAACGTTCAGCAAGGCCTGTGAGAGGGAGAATAGTTTCAATTTGTGTTTGTCGATCGCGTAAAATGACAGAACCCTCGAGCGCTTCTTTGCGACCCATGATAAGAAGGTAGGGGCTGTTACGTCGCTCCACAAGATAAAGTTGCTCGGTCAATGACTCAACGCCAATATCTTGAGCCAGTGGTACGTGCATCTTACGAAATTCTTCGGCAAGACGGATTGAAAGTCGTTTCGCCTCATCACCAATATGGACAAATGAGAAATGAATTCGTGGCGTAGCTATTTTCTTAACGATAGTACCAGAACTCATTATTTTAAGGACAGCCCCGGTTGCATCGAGAGAGGATGAAGGAAAAAAGTGGCGTATAAGATCATTGTAGCGGGAGCCCCAAGCGACACGTTGTTCGCCCACGACGAGTTCAAAGCATATATCGTTCCATACCGAACCACGACTAATGAGATTACGTGCGAGTTCGTACGGAGTTTCTGTCATCTCAAGATATTCGAGCAAATCCTCGAAACGTTTGCGGCTTGCGTCTGAAAGATGTTCGGTCGGCGTGGGTAAATCCTCCGCACACTCACGCGATATTACGAGTTCGGCTGCGAGGAGCGTATCTTGCTTCGCACGCGTAATGCATTCCTCGGGAAGTGTTTCTGAGCGTTTCTTAAAAAAATTCGTAAGTTCGCGCGCATATCGGGCGCGCGTTTCTTTGTCACCCATCGAATTGACGCGAACGGTTGGCTCTTCATGGAAGAGGTCGCGGGTAAGTGCAATAAACGCGCGAATTATTATAGCGTCAGAGAGTGCGCGGTCTGTACCAAGTGCGTGAAATTGTACAATTGCCTTCTTTGGGGCTGGACGTCCAGGCGTAATATTAGTGTGCCAAATAAAAAGTGGATGACGTAGAGAAGGTATGGATTCGATATTACGAGCTTGTTTTAAGAAATTCGCAACCGTCTCGGCAATTGGATCAAGGGCGAGTGGGGGAAGTGTTTCTAGGTGACCTACACTTTTGTTTCTCTTATCCGTCAATCCACGTGTTCGGGCAGTGAGCGCTGAAAGCGGTGTGAATCCATAATACTGGCCAACAGCACTTGCCTTACTCAAAAGCTCATCTGCGGGTATAACGTCACGTATCATGGTGTTGCTACATCTGGTGTGTTCGCATTTTGAGCAGGGGAAGAATAATTTGCTTTTCCTGGGAGAAAGCCCATTCTCGAGACCGGTAGGAGTCGCAGATCAACACGACCAATGATGTCTTTTCTCGGCACGGGTCCCCAGAAACGGCTATCGGAACTGTTTGGTCGATTATCGCCCATGACAAAATATTCTTCTGGACCGAGCGTAACGCTTTTAGTATATGTTGCATCCTTATTCACGACATATGGTTCGGCGAGCGTCATTTTTGTTCCCGAGATGGTCGTGATGGTAACCCTGCCTTGGTTAATAGAGACCGTTTCGCCTGGGAGTCCGATAATACGTTTAATGTAGAATATGGAGGGATCTGGAGGATAACGGAAGACGATAACATCGCCGCGCGCTGGTGCAGTAAAGTCATACACAAGTTCATCAACGATGAGGTAGTCAAGATTCTCAAAGGTTGGATGCATAGACTCTCCATCAACGACGAACGGCGAGACAATAAAGAGGCGAACTGGAATGACAATAACAACGATGAGAAACGCAAGCGTGAAAAGATCCTTCAGAAGACCTTTCCCTGTATCTTTCATGCACGCATTGTACGCGTTCAGTCTTAACTTGCAACTAGGTATGCTACGATTCATGCATGGCGCTTGTCATCGTCGGACTCGGGAACCCAGGGAAGGAGTATGAGAAGACGCGGCACAATATTGGGAGAGATGCTGCTTTGCTCATCGCGAAGCGAAAAGGATTCGATGATTTTATTTTTAATAAAACTGCGAATGCATTTGTGAGCAAGAATGTTATTGCAGAGAAAAACTCAACGATTGTTTTACCAGAGACATTTGTTAACCTCTCAGGGAGAGCGATTGCATCATTCGTAAAGAGTCCGAAAACAGCAAAGGATCTCGTAGTTATTCACGATGACCTTGATCTCCCACTCGGTACTATAAAAATGGTATTTGGACGTGGTAGTGGCGGGCACAAGGGCGTCGAGAGTGTCATGCGTATTATTAAAACAAAGAATTTCGCGCGCATTCGTATCGGTATTAGCGCAGAAGGGAAAAAACATCAAACAAAAAAAGTCTCCGGGGAAGAAAAAGTCATAAAGCACGTTATTGGTAAATGGAAACCGAATGAAGAAATTGTATTAAAAAAGACATTAAAAAAAGTTGTTGATACGGTGCACCTTTTCGCAAGCGAGGGTGCAGCAGCTGCGATGCAGTTTGCCAACACGCGTCAATAAAAACACCGTCAATCCCCAGGATTCAACGGCGTCTCCATCCTCGCGCAAATTTATTTTACTTTTTTCCATCCACGAAGGTGAGTGTCATACGTTGCTCTTTCGGTTCAAAAAGCGAGATTGTAAATGGATAAGTTTTTCCGAGTTCAAGCTTCCCACGTAATTCGGCGGGTGTTGCGAATTCGCTCACGTGCACAAGCCCTGCGACACCTTCCTCGATGGAGGCGAGGGCGCCATGCTTGTTATACTTAATGATGACACCCGGTACTTCCATACCTTTCTTATAACGCTCGGCGGCGGTATGCCATGGATTCTCCTTAAGTGCCTTGATGGAGAGCGAAATTTTCCCCTCCTTTACTTCAATGATTTTTACCTTGACCTTGTCGCCGACAGAGAAGAGTGAACGTGGATCCTCGACAAGTCCCCAATCGAGTTCACTGATGTGCACGAGCCCCTCAAGCCCGGGTTCAAGCTTCACGAAGACACCGAAGTCGACAACGCCCGTTACCTCACCCTCTGCGCTATCGCCAACCTGGTACTTATCGATGAGCGACGCCTTTTCCTCAGCTTCATTTCCCGTGCGCTCCGAGAATATAAGCTTACCTTCTTTAGCATCTGCAGTGATAATACGTACTGAAAGTGGGTGACCAATAAGTTGTATGAGTTCGCTGAGAATCTTGTCCTTGTCTCCCTCGGGTACGCGCGGATAATGCTCTTTTGAGAGCTGTGAGGCAGGAAGGAAGCCAGCAATACCTTGCCATGAGAGAATGAGACCGCCCTTGTTTGCTTCTTCCACGATAAGCGAATATGGTGTTTCGGCAATAATGGCTTGCTCCGCTTCACCCCAAATGGCTGCCTGGCGGGCCTCTTTAAGAGAGAGTTCGATATAGCCATCACGACCGACTGGGTCGACGACTTTTGCGCTGATGGTGTCACCCGCGTTTGCCTTGCGTAGCACATCGGCAGCATTGAGATATTCACGACCATAAATGAGACCCGTACCAAACGGTGGTAGATCGACGTAGACGCGACCACGACTTATCGCGATAACTGTACCCTCGACGAGATCTCCCACTCCAGGTGGCGTTGGAATGGAATCGATTAGACTGGCCATTGGATGGCCTTCGGTTAAATGAATAGTTGACGTAGGAAGAACAATAGTTTTTTTCTCCTCAGGCATGTGTAAAATGGTGCAAATTTTCGAAATTTGGTACTCGCGCCGTGAGGCGCCGAGGGTTAGCCAATTTCTACTCGTTCACACGTAACGAAGAAACTATAGCATAGGATTTAATAAATAAAAGCGATCGTCATTTCCCAACTTGTACCGAGGGTGGGACTCGAACCCACACGAGGATTTTTAGGACCTCTCAGGATTTTAAGTCCTGTGCGTCTACCATTCCGCCACCTCGGCAGGGCTCTTTGCGTTATTTTACCTTTTTATTTTTTATCACGCATGAGGCCCGAGAGGGATTCGCACCCTCGCATAACGGTTTTGCAGACCGTCGCGTTGCTTCTTCGCCATCGGGCCAGTTACTCAATACTCAAGACGTGTAATAACAAAGGTAATTTTATTTCTTGAGATATCAGGTAAATATATCGCACCCTTTGTGAAGGGTCCATGATATCTTTTGATAGTCATGCCCCACCCGAATGTTCTCCATTTTCAAGGAGAAAATCAATGCGTGGAAGAGTGAGGCGCGAACGATTTTTTAAGTAGTGCGAAAACGCCGCGCGTTGCCGTTCAAGAAATGCGAGTGCCGCAGACGCTTTCTCCGTGGGAAAGACACTTACGAAGACCATGATGCGTTCGCCATGCGCTGCGCTTTGCGCGTGGATGACCGTAATTAGCGACTCGGTACCAGACTCACGTGCGATGAATCGTGCGGCCTCGCGTGCGACAATCTCGCTGGCGCGACCGTGTTGCGGGTTTATGCGGTGAGCACTGGTACTCATATCTCGTCAACAGCGAAAACCACGAGCTCATCGCCATGCGCCGCGTTTTCGCGCGCTTCTATTTCGATTCCAAAATCCCCCTCGGTTTTTATTTCATGCACATTCGCACGTGCCTGTTGAATTTTTGCAATGCGACCGCGAGCGATTTCAATATCGTGGCGAAAAATCTTTACGCGATCGCCAATAGTAAGGATACCCGAAATGTGACGAGCACCGAGAACCTGTTTTTTTGCTCCTGAGGAAAAAGTTTTCAATACCAAGGCGCGCCCAAGCTCTTTTTCGGTTTCAGAATGAGGTACACTTGCTTCAAGTAGTTCTCTGACTTTCGTTGAGAGTTCATAAATGATTGAGAATGGCAGAATGGTAACATCGTCGCGTAGCGCAAGTTCGTTTGCAATGGTATCAGTCGAGACATTAAAGGCAATGATGACACCATTCGAGGCGTGTGCAGTCTTAACATCGGTTTCTGAGACATTGCCAACACCAGAAGAAATTACACGAATGGTCGCGCGCTCATGAATAATATTTTCCAGTTCGTGAGTAATAGCGTCGATGGAACCAGCAACATCCGCCTTTATGATAAGCGGAAGTTCCGCCACGCCTTGAGCTGCGACGCTTTGTGCAGATGAGGAAGTGAGTGTTTTCATATGTGCTTCCGCAAGAGCTTCCGCATCTTTTTTATTCTTTGCAATACTGAAAAGTGATCCAGCCATGGGGAGTTTATCGAACCCCGAAACTCGCACCGGTTCTGATGGACCCGCGTGGTCAACGCGTATACCGCGGAAATCTTCAATGAAACGTATGGGAGCGTATGCACCGCCTGCGACTATAAAACCTTTAAGTGTAAGTGTGCCATCTTTTATAACGAGCGTTGCCGAGGCACCCCGTTTGTGGTCTTGCGTGGATTCGAGCACAAAACCTGTCGCGCTTGCTTCAGGGTCGGCAGTTATTTCCATAAGATCTGCCGAAAGAAGAACGAGTTCAAGAAGTTCCGGTATACCTTCACCAGTTTTGGAGGAGACGGGCATACACGCAATGTCACCTCCCATACCCTCGATAAATATGCCGTGCTCAATAAGCGAGTTCTTGGTACGACTGACATCAGCGTTATTCTTATCAATCTTCGTTATCGCAACAATATAAGGAATGCCCGCCTCCGTAATTGCCATAAGTGCGTCCAGGGTTTGTGGCATTACCCCCTCATCTGCCGCAACGACGAGAATGGCGATATCCGCAGCTTTTGCGCCGCGTGTTCGTAGTGCCTTAAATGCTTCGTGTCCAGGCGTATCAAGAAAGGTGATGGAGCGGTTGTTGTGAAGAGCAATATACGCAGCGACATGTTGCGTAATACCGCCCGCTTCACTCGCGACAACATTAGTTTCTCGGATATAGTCCAGAAGAGAAGATTTTCCGTGATCTATGTGACCCATTACCGCAATGATGGGTGGTCGTGTAATCCGCGCCATAGGTATTCTATTTCATCACAAAAATCACTAAATCGCAAGTAATCGTGATGGTTCAATACTCTGAACCCCAGTCGATTTAAGAGTCTATTTTCAAGGTATTGATTAGATTAGGGTGATGCGTTTGTATTCAATAATTCAGAATTCATTGCATCTCAACTAAAGTTCAAATGTGGGGCATCAATATCATGTAGAATACACTCATGTTCAGTAATAGGCGTGTTTATCTTGATAACGCGGCTGGCGTAAGTGGTAATCCTTCTTCCTCGCACGAGGAAGGACGGCGAGCAAAAGATACGCTTGAGGATGCGAGGACAGCAATTGCACGGCTTATCGAGGTACAGCCTGCCGATGTCATCTTCACGAGTGGCGCAACAGAGAGTAACGCACTCGCTATTCTCGGACACACACGGGCGCTCCGTATGATTGGCAAAAACAACATGCACGTGCTTTATCTGCCGAGTGCACATGCTTCGATTATTGAAAACGTGAGACTCCTTGCAGCTGAGAACGTTTCCATCGAAGCTCTTCCTATAAAAGGATACCGTGTCGATATCGAGAAACTCTCGGGGATGATGCGGAAAGAGACAGCACTCATTTCGATGGACGCAGTTTGTGGCGAGACGGGGGTAGTATGGAATACACGCGAAGTCGCTGATGTGTTGTTAGCGCACAATAATAAGGAATCCTTCTCGCTCACGCAGGGGATCACGACCATGCTTCACATTGACGCAAGCCAAGCACCCTCAACCGAAAAAATATCACGCGCACATTTTGGCGCAGATCTGCTTACACTCGATGCTTCAAAAGTCGGTAACATTCGTGGCATCGGTGCCCTGATTGCACACCGCACAATTCCTATGATCTCTCTATATAAAGGTGGCGGCCAGGAACGTGGATTACGACCGGGAAGCGAGAATCCTATTGCGGCGCGAGACTTTGCAGAAGCTCTTGGTGTCGCCGTTCGTATGCGCGAGAAATTTCGTACCTCCGCAGCACGGGAGCGGGAACGGCTTGTTGGACTCATAAGAAACACCGTACCAAACGTCTTTATTCAGGAAGGCTATTCACAGGCGCCGCACATTCTTAATGTCTCGTTGCTTGGGCGTGATACTGATTATGTCGTCGCGCTTCTCGATGAAGCAGGCTTTGCTGTCTCAACACGAAGTGCTTGCGAGACCGATTCGGAGGAAGGTTCACGAGCGGTTTTTGCTCTGACGGGAGATCTAGAGCGTGCTCGTGTGACGCTACGAATCTCTTGGGGGCCTAAAGTCCGTTCATGCGAATTAACGCGCTTTGCGAAAGCACTTGCTCGCTCAGTTGAGTTTATTGACAATAATGGTTAATGGTAGCATTATGGTCTCATGAACATTGAGGAACTTTCAAAATCTCAGCTCATACTTCTCACAATTCTCGTGAATTTTGTGACATCAATCGCAACCGGCATATTGACGGTTTCACTACTCGATCATACGCCAGCCTTCGTGACTCAAACGGTGAATCGTGTCGTTGAACACACTATTGAGACGGTTGCAGCCGCTGCACCAGCTGCAATCGTTCAGGCACCTACTGCACCTGCACCGTCGAATCAAGATCTCGTCACGGCTGCAATAAGCACGGACGCAACGCGGATAGTCGCCATTTACGCTGCAGGAACAGGAACTTCGACACCGGCCATTAGTATCGGCACATATCTTCCCAGGTCGCGCGCTGTTGTAACTACAACGCAGAATGTGCTGCCGAAACAAGTTCTCATCGGATTTCCCGATGGTTCCTACAGCGCCGCCTCGCTTTCACGTGAAGGTAAGGGTATTTCAATTTATGGATTTGCGGACCAAGCAATATTGCCGAATGTGAATTCACCGCTCTTGATTGACCCAAGTGATTTAAAACTTGGTGAAACCGTGCTTGCCCTCAGTACCAGCGGCTCCGCCTCTACAGGTATAGTTTCGCGTATAGGGAATAAGGGTGTTTACACGACGCTGCCAGATACAGGAGTGGGAAGTGCCGCAGTCGATCTCGAAGGAGACCTTGTTGGCATTGCGGAAGGATCTACACCGGGACTATTCATTCCCGCTGATACGATAACTGAAATTCTTTCAGCAACGTCGACTACAGCAGTTACAGCAGTATCGACATCAACCACATCAAATTAACTTTTTAGGACACACAATACCCATGCCCCCATTTAATAATTTTACCACCAAAGCAAAAGAAGCCGTACGACGCGCGCATGAACTCGCGATAGAGCGGGGACAAAATCACGTCTCACCACTTCATCTACTTGCCGCGCTTGTGCTTCAGGAAGAATCTCTCGTATTTTCGATACTTGATCGTATGGAAATTGACACCATCATGCTCGCTGATGCCGTGCTTGAACACTTAGAAGCACCCGAAAGCGCTTCCGTACTTTCTCCCTCATACCAAATTTATCTCACTCCCGATCTCGCGCGGGCGCTTGAAGCGTCAGGGAAAATTGCGGCGCGCATGAACGATACATTCGTTGGAACTGAGCACTTATTCCTTGCTGTTATCGAACACCCGGGTCCAGCGAACGATATCCTTACGCGTTTCTCGATTGGACATGACGCAGCACTCTCCATTCTCAAAGAGCTTAAGAGCTCGAAAGACGGCCAAGTTGAAAGCCCGAAACGCTTTCGTGCACTCGCAAAATATGCGCGTAACCTCACCAAATTGGCCGCCGAGAACAAACTTGATCCTGTTATTGGTCGCGATCTTGAAATCAATAGAGTTATCCAAATTCTCGCACGTCGTACAAAGAACAACCCGGTGCTCATTGGTGAAGCTGGCGTGGGGAAAACCGCGA
Organism: bacterium; assembly: GCA_021833245.1. Lineage (GTDB taxonomy): Bacteria > Patescibacteriota > Minisyncoccia > Phycocordibacterales > Phycocordibacteraceae > C7867-001. The sequence goes on from JAKBGA010000011.1 coordinate 13,471, forward strand.
TTGCCGAAGGGCTTGCTGCGCGTATGGCAAGTGGCGATGTTCCTGAGTCCCTTAAGGGTAAAGAGCTCCTTTCTCTTGATCTCGGACTCATGATTGCAGGTACAAAGTACCGCGGTGAATTCGAGGAGCGAATGAAAAATGTAATGAAGGAAATGGAGCGTGCGGAAGGGAAGGTGATTCTTTTTGTCGATGAACTTCATACCCTTGTCGGCGCGGGTAGCGCCGAAGGCTCTCTTGACGCATCAAATATGCTGAAGCCTGCCCTTTCACGCGGTGAAATTCGAATTATCGGTGCAACGACATTGAAAGAGTATCAAAAATACATCGAAAAAGATGCTGCACTCACACGTCGTTTCCAATCAGTATTTGTGCAAGAACCCTCAATTGAGGATGGTATCGCCATTTTGCGTGGCCTACGCGATAAATATGAGCTTTTCCATGGCGTGCGTATTACCGATGACGCTATCGTTGCTGCGGTCGAGCTCTCCGCGCGTTATATTAGCGATCGTTTCCTTCCCGATAAGGCTGTTGATCTTATCGATGAGGCGGCAAGTGGGCTACGTATTGCACTTGAAAACAAACCACCACTCCTTGAAGAGACTGATCGTAAAATTCGCCGCTTCGAAATTGAGCGACAAGCGCTCCAGAAAGACCTAGGGGGCGAGCATGCGAAGGAAATTAAGGAACGTATAAAAATTATCGACAAAGAGATAGCTGATCTGAAAGAGAAGACTAGTGAACTGGAGCTCAAGTGGAAAAACGAAAAAGAAGTTTTGTCTGGCATTCGTTCTGCGAAAACTGAACTCGAGGCGTTAAAAGTGCAGGCGGATAACGCAGAAGCTGCTGCCGACCTAGGTACTGTGGCGGAAATTCGCTACGGACGCATTCCAGTCCTTCAGAAAGAACTCGAGACAAAGTTGAAACGTCTAAAAACACTACAAAAATCACGGCGCGTCTTAAACGAAGAAGTTACTGAGCAGGATATTGCCGGAGTCGTCTCACGTTGGACTGGCATTCCAGTCGCACGTATGCTTGAGGAAGAGGCTGTAAAACTCTCCCGCATGGAAGAAGCACTTAAGTACAACATTATAGGTCAGGATAATGCGGTGCAAAAAGTAACGGATGCTGTAAAGCGTTCACGTGTTGGTATAAGCGATCCGAATCGTCCAATAGGTTCATTTCTCTTCCTTGGCCCCACTGGCGTGGGGAAAACCGAGCTCTCAAAGAAGCTTGCGGAATTCATGTTCAATGACGCAGATGCTCTTGTACGCGTCGATATGAGTGAATTTATGGAGAAACATTCGGTTGCTAAGCTTATCGGTGCTCCTCCGGGTTATGTCGGTTATGAGGAATCTGGCACACTTACAGAACGTATTCGACATCGTCCATATGCAGTGGTGCTTTTTGATGAGATCGAAAAAGCACACCCAGAAGTTTTCAACATCTTACTTCAAGTACTTGATTCCGGACATCTCACTGATGGCAAGGGACGTAAGGTTAATTTCAAAAATACGATTATTGTACTGACAAGTAACATCGGTGGAGAATTTATTGATCGACTCGCGCATATCGGTTTTGGTACCGCGGATGCGACCGACGTGACGCGCTATGAGGAAACAAAAGAAAAAGTAATGGACGCGCTTCGCGAACACTTCCGTCCAGAATTCCTCAATAGACTCGACGACATCATAATCTTTGACGTCCTTTCAAAGGAAGCGCTTGCTCGCATCGTCAATACGCAGATCGAAGAAGTTATAAAACGTCTCTCACAGAAGCGTATCTCACTTGTAATAGATCCCCTGGTACGAACATGGCTTGCAGAAAAGGGGTATAACCCACAATATGGAGCGCGTCCCTTACGCCGCACGATTCAGGACAAGATCCTCACGCCACTCGCGTCTCTTATGGTCGCACAAGGCATTACGGAAGGCGGTACAGTGACCGTGTCCATAAAGGGTGGGGAGCCGCACTTTGAGGTGCAGAAGCGCGCATCGCGTGTGGCGCGAGTTGCTACGGCGAAGACGGTTGCTTAACCACAACCTTTCTGCTACATTTTCAATATGTCACAAGATCGGATTATTAGGATGCAATCATCCATATCGAAACATGTAGTAATTACTCGTAAGAATAAGAAGAAAGTAGAGCGGAAAATTCAGTTAATGAAATATGATCCGGTTGCTCGGAAACGTGCGATATATAAGGAAATAAAATGGAAAGGCAAGGGGGGATGATGAATGTACTCAATACGTTCTATAAAGACAATAAAGCGCTTATAGGAGTGATTGCTGTTGCAATTATCGTGGTGGGCGGTGCATGGCATATTTTCTCAAATAATCCTAAAGGAAATAGCACGAAATTGACTGCGACAACTACTGCTACTGTTTCGACGAGCACGCCGATATTGAAAGTGAACACTCCCTCCTTTTCGTATACCACGAATGGTACAAGGAGTGACGCAAGACCAGGATTTGTTGCTACATTAGCGCCTGCGAAAATAATTGGTGTCACTACCATTTCCTATCTTTTTGGCCTCAAACAGTCTCTGGTTTGTCGCGTTAAGACGGTGGGTACCCCGCTAGAGCGTTCTGGGACAATGTATATTGCTAACGGGAAGGTGCGTGCCAACTTCATAAGCACGTCGATGCTAGATGATGGCACGTATCTTTATGCCTGGACAAATGGCGCATCAACGGGTCTTAAACTCCTTGCGTCTTCAGCAGTAAGTGGCAGCGCAATCGCTAGAAATGGCGGATTCGACCTGGCAACTACGCTCTCTTTTGCGTGCAATTCCTGGGTAGAAAATAATAACATCTTCATACCGCCAGCTTCAGTTTCTTTTTCTAACGTTCCCTCCTGATGGACTATTAGGAATATCCTACTCACAACAGATATTCCAAGCATAAGCAAAAATTTCGAAATGACATCGCAAAATCACGAAGGATGTCTTGACACATGGACCGATTTCTAATTTTATAAAGTCAGATCCGAATGAAATAAAAAGAAACCTCCAGTGTATTTAAAATATATGTCTATAGAAAATAAATCAGAGAAAAAAAGGAACACCGGGTTGTACATGTTTTTCGGGCTTATCGTAGTAGC
>JAKBGA010000040.1:0-3257 GCA_021833245.1 bacterium
CTATCGACATTCAGGCGACAAGCCAGGCAGCAATGACACAAGTGCAGAATGATGTGACAACTCTTCTCTTGTCGCGTCATAATATCAGTGACCCGGCTAATGCTGATTTTAGTACGTTAAATCAAGCGGATATCGTTTCTGCAGCATCAAGCATAACCGGCACATTTACCACCCTCCTCGCTGCGGTAGCGGGCATTTCACTCATAGTCGGCGGTATCGGTATCATGAATATGATGCTTACAAATGTGACTGAACGCATGCGTGAAATTGGCTTGCGCAAGGCAATCGGTGCAACAAGAAAAGACATTAATACGCAATTCCTTGCGGAAGCTGTCGCGCTTACGTTCTTTGGCGGCGTTACAGGTATTGTGCTTGGCTGGATAGCAGCTTACGTCGTCACGGCAACTGGACTCGTCGCGGCGCAGGTAACACTATCCTCAATTGTACTTGCCTTCGGTGTTTCGACGATAATCGGCATCATATTCGGTTGGTATCCTGCTCGCCGAGCCTCAAACCTTAATCCGATAGACGCCCTGCGCTACGAATAAAGGGCGTCTATTAATTGAAAAATACATATAAATATGAGCATAAACAAAACCGTTGTTGGCACTGCAGTTGTAGCGCTCGTCATTGGAATCGGTGTAGGATACGCAGGCGCAAATACCCTCCACTCCTCAGTTCAACAAACTGCATCAAGGAACCTTATTAGCGGAGCTAGCGGAGGTATTTTTAACGGCACACGCGGAGGGACGGGCAGACCTCTCTCTGGTGTCATTGCCGCTAAAGATTCTGGAAGTATCACCGTCAATACGAACGACGGTAGTTCGCACGTTGTCCTTATAACTCCCGCAACGGATATATCAAAGAGCGTGAACGGATCAATGAGCGATATTTCCATCGGTTCAGTGGTTATAGTCTCTGGTACGACTAATAGCGACGGGAGTATTTCAGCGAAATTAATCCAGCTACGTCCTGCCGGCATTTCGGGCACCGTCAAATAAAATCTTTGCGAAAGAACCGCGGTGTTACCGCGGTTCTTTTATTCTTTTCTTAACCGATATCCTTCTTTTTTTCTTCAAACTCCTCTTTGCTGATCTCCCCTTTCACATAACGTTCCTTGAGAAGGTCGATGGCCGAACTTCCACTATGCCGGTGGTGACACGACATTTTTCCACCGCGCCAGCGCATTATCATTACAATAATTGCGGTTAGTACTGCTACCCAAAAAACTTGGAAAAATATGTGCAGCCACCAAAAAGTGCTATATCCATATCCCATCATCGGATATCCGTAATTGTATCCAATCATAATTATCGACATTAAGCTTATAATCCATACAAGTGTCATTGTATCATTCATCAAAAATCGAACAATAATTTTGTGAAAACTTTAAATTACCAACTACGCCAGAAGGCGAGCGCAGTATAACAATATGCATGGGCTAACTCTATAAATGCGAATTGCCTTGGTTCCTCTTCGAATGAAGTTTGCTCAGAAAAAATATGTCTGAAAACTGGTATTCAGACTTTTCTACAAGGTCTCCGCAGCGGAGCCGGCGATGTAAGTTTCGAACTCTCTAGTTCAGTTCCGACACTACCTTTCTTGATTCGCTCAAGCGCACTTATGAACGAAAGAAACTCGGTCTTTGACAAATTTGAAAATAGTTCACTTAAAATCCGTACTCCATGCACAATAGCTTTTCTGAGTTCAGCCTTTCCTTTTGCGGTGAGCATGAGTAGTGATGCGCGCCGATCATGTAAATCGACACGGTTTGTTACAAATCCGTCCCTTACAAGTTCCCCAATGAGCGAGGTCGCTGACGGTGCGGTAATTGAGAGGTAGTTGGCAATGTCCTTCATTTTAGGTTTGTCCTGCTCTGCTATAAACTTCATGGTTTCAATCCGAAGCCATGTTGATGGGTCAAGTTTTTTGTCCTTTGCAAATTTTGTGCGCATAATTCTTCGTACGATAGAAAAAAGAGACATGGCACGCGCGATATCGCGAGAAGAATGTATTTGTCTTGATGAGGTCCTTTTCCTCATAAGTACATTATCCACCAATTTGGGCCTCAGCGAGCACTTCCGGTGGAATATCCGTTCCATTTGTTGTCTGCAGAAAAAAAAGTGCAATGAGACCGCCAATAAACATTGCTGCTGCTGCATATCCAAACACGACTCCGTAAGAGAGAATCTCGGCCTTCAATATTATGAGTTGCGCAGCTAGAGCCTGTATAGCTGGCGTGGCACCAAGCACATGCGAATTTTGTGCCACCATGAGAACATTGATATTAGTCGTATTAGCGAGAATTGTACTGAAAATAGCTATACCGAATGCCCCGCCAATATTACGCGTTAAATTCAACAGCCCAGAAGACATGCCCACTTCGTTGAGCGGTACCGCTGTCGTGGCAGCATTTGTAAGTGGCGCCATACCGAGCCCAAGACCGGCGCCAAAAAGAGTGAGTGGCATTATGAAATTAAGTGATGTCATCGCGGGATCAAGGTGAATGAGTTGATAGAGGCCGAGTGCGCCAAGTGCCATGCCAAAGGAGACCGTGTAACGCGGATTGAACGAATTTGCGAGCCATGCACCGAGCGGTGCAAAGATTGGAAGAGCAAGCGCCATTGGCACAAATAAATAACCGCTTTGTGTCGCCGTATAATGAAGGAACGTTTGCGCAAAAACTGGCAACAGAAGCATTGCACCCATCATGCCTCCAAAAGAAATGAAAGAGACTACTAACACTGAAATGATAACTGGATTACGGAATAGTTTAAAATCGATAATCGGATGTGTATGGCGCATCTCCCATCGATAAATAAGTGCACAAAATACTACGGTGCCAACATAACAAAGGTTACTCGCGAGAGAGAACCAACCCCAATCCTGCCCACGATCGACGACAAGCACCATACTTGAGATGGCACCGGAAAGAAGAATTGCTCCGAACCAGTCGAAGGCGCCACGCTCCCCTGGTCGATCGTGAGGCAGAAAGAGAACCGTCATGATGAGACCAGCTATACCAATTGGTAGATTTACAAAGAAAATCCAGCGCCATGAAAAATTGTCAATAAGATACCCGCCGAGAAGCGGGCCAATGACAGCCGACACCGCGAATGATGAGGACCAGATGCCAAGCGCCTGAGCGCGAGCTTTTGTATCCGAAAATGATTTCGCAATAAGCGACATGGCGGTTGGATAAACAGCAGCACCAACGAGTCCTTGCAATATACGAAAGAATACGAGCGAACTGAAAT
>JAKBGA010000041.1:0-3200 GCA_021833245.1 bacterium
GATCTTCACCGATTATGTTTACGTATATCTTATTTGATAAATTCAATGTCTTGGTGATTAAATAGGTACCCGCAGGGAAATACAGTGTGGTCGTTGCGGATCCTAAGTCATTTAAAGCTGCCTGGATGGCTGCCGTATCATCGGTTGTGCCGTCACCTTTCGCGCCATACATAGTCTGAACGTTTGCCCAGCTTGGGAATGGTCCAACAAAATCTTCATTACCCATTGCGTGAGCCTGCGGCGATCCGAAAAAGAAAATCGCTCCACCCACCGCACACGACACGCAAATAAACGTGACAATTACCTTTTGATCATTAAAGTTAAAAAATAAGGCACGGTTTCGCCAATGCATAATTTATATTAAAGCATAAATTATCACCGCACATGCACTGGATAAGGCAAAATTGAATATCAAAATTACTCATCGGTCTGTCACATGGTCTTCCTGGCCGAAGGTTGGATAATGTATGACTTCCAAATAAACACAGCGTGAAATTCCTTCATGAGAATCCTGTTATGGCACATTATTCATCCTCCAATGAGATTTCGCGTGAATGAACAGAACAAAAACTAACTACCCGAATGGAAATTATTTCCGTTCGGGTAGTGTTACTAAATCTAGTGTAGATTATGATGTTCCGGATTTCTTTAGCACAGCAAGGAGCTCACTAGACCATTTCACCAACTCGTCAGCAAGTTTACACGTACTCCTGACGCACAAAATGACACCAACCCAGCTACAAATTTCGATACCTCCTGATAGCAAGAGGAGAGAAGCATTCTTGGTTGAGGCTCCATAAAAAAACGCAGGAGCGCTGGCAATCCCGACAAAAATGAAAAATGGTATTGTGTACTGATACAAACCCCATTTTTCGAGAATATTTTTTTTCATTAACAGCTCCTCCTTAATAATTGAGTTGGTGACGAACTAACTATCTTGATTATTAAATATAACGAATATTTTGTCAAATTCTCGTGGTTGAGACATCCTCTCAATTATCAGTCAAGACACTCCTAGTCTGCACACCAAACATTCATGTATTCTGTTATTCTAACGATGTGCGCCGGGAAGGATTCGAACCTTCGTAGGGCTATGCCCGACAGGTTTACAGCCTGTTGCGATTGACCACTCCGCCACCGACGCAATGTGCTCCACTATAGCGGATTTTGTATTTATTTCCATCTTTTGAACGAGGAGAACGACTTTCAAATATATCTCAACCCCGCCCTGCGGGCGGCTGTAGCTCATTTTAAAATGAGAACAAGTACTCCCTGTTTGCCTTTTCGCACAAGAGCGTAACCATTTGCGAGATCGCCCAAATAAATCTTTTGATCCGGATCTTTAATTGGTTGGCCGGAAAGCGTGATACCATCCCCTTCGATGAGGTGGCGCGCATTTGACTTTGAGGAAGCGAGGCCGCCAGTTACAAGCGCTTCGGCAAGCGGGAAACCATCTTTGAACTGCGATTTATGAAGTTTTACTGAAGGTGCCTCAGCTAGCACGACAGAAAGTGCCTCGTGAGAAATTTTCTGAAAAGAGATGCCGCTGAAAAGCGCATCGGAGGCGGCGGCACAAGTCGCTGCCGCAGCAGGACCATGTACAATTTCAGTCACAATTCGCGCTAGCATTTTTTGGGCTTGTCGTTCACCGGGGTTGCCTTGGTGGAGTTTCATAAGTATTTCGATTTCAGAAGATGGCAAGAAAGTGTACACATTGAGATAATTCTCCATGTTTGTATCTGGAAGGTTCACCCAAAATTGATAGAAACGGAATGGGGATGTTTTTTTTGGATCGAGCCAGATTGCATTACCTTCGCTCTTACCAAATTTTTTACCGGTGGCATCGGTGACAATTGGTGTCGTAAATGCATATACGTCTTTACCAAGTTTCTTGTGGATAAGATCAACGCCAGAAAGTGCATTGGTCCATTGATCCGTTCCGCTGATCTGGAGATCAACATTATATTTCTGATGAAGCGTCAGGTAATCAAATCCCTGAAGAAGAGTATAGGTAAATTCGGTATAAGATATGTTCTCGTCCGGCGTCTCAAGACGTTTCCTTATGATTTCGCGTTTAATCAAGTCGTTAACGGTAAAGTATTTCCCAATATCTCGAAGAAATGGGACGAGTTTAATAGTCATAAGCCAGTTGGCGTTATCAACGATCGTAAATGAGAGTGTCCCGAGTATTTTTCTTAGCTGTTTTTTCAATGCGCGCGTGTTTGCCTTAACCGTTTTTGCATCAAGCATTGGACGTTCCCCTTGTTCCTTCGGATCACCGATCATACCCGTACCGCCACCCACGAGAAAAACTAGTTTGTGCCCCGCATCGCCAATACGTTTCATAAGAAGTACGACAGCAAGATTACCGACATGCATTGAGTCTGCTGACGGATCGACACCCCAATAAACCGTTCTTCGCGTGCCAAGAACTTTCTCTAGAGGGGCGGAAAAATGTTCTATAAGTCTGCGCTTATTTAATTCTTCGATGAAGGTCATGCGGAGACTATAGCACTACTGAGCAAGGAAAAAGAGTCCTATAGCCGGAGCAATAAACCACCAAAAGAAAAAATTCTTCGGAGCAAAAAGAATGCTGATAGCGGGCGTGAAATGATAAAACGAAGCGACAGGAAATATGTGATATGCGAGTGCTAGCAAAAATGCAGCGGCAAAGAATGAGAGCGCTATAAGCCCGAACAAACCGATATTGAGAAAATCAGAAACAACAACACGCCGTAAGATTACATAAAATACAAAGGTAAGACCCATATACAGACCGATACGTACAAGTAGCGCGGTTAACGCAGGCGCACTTGGAAGATAGGAAAGGTACGGGAACGCAATATAGACCGCGTATGCACTATAGAACGCGAGTAAAACCGCGACGAAAGGGCCGCGCCCAACATACCATGCAAAGAAAAAGAAAATTGAAAGTAAAATAAGAACGATGAAAAAATTGCCCGCGATACTCCACACCGAAAGTGCCGTGTGGGTTGCAAGCGTGTTCACCTGGGCAATAGCACTCGTGGTGGTCGTGGCAATCATGCCCTCAAGTATATACGATATTTAGAGTCCCTCAGATTTCAAATCCTCAACGATTTTTTTCGCTTTGCTAGAAAGTTTGTGAGGAAGTGCAACCTCAAGACGAATAATAAGATCACCGCGACGACTATCAATCGGAACACCCTTACCGGCAATAC
>JAKBGA010000042.1:0-3181 GCA_021833245.1 bacterium
CCCTCAGATTTCAAATCCTCAACGATTTTTTTCGCTTTGCTAGAAAGTTTGTGAGGAAGTGCAACCTCAAGACGAATAATAAGATCACCGCGACGACTATCAATCGGAACACCCTTACCGGCAATACGTAGATGTTCCTCTGCACGCTTCATCGAGGGAATTTTCACCTCAAGCATTTTCCCCTCGAGAATTTCAATAGGAACAACGGTACCAAGAAGTGCATCGGAGAGTTTTACCGGGAGATTCATTATCAAATTTGATCCTTCGCGTCGAAAGACCGGGTGGGGCTTCACGTGTATCTTCACATAGAGATCACCCGCGGTGCCAGCCTTAATCGCCTCGCCTTGCTGTGGCAAACGTATCATTTCACCGTTATCAATGCCGGCAGGTACATTAATTTTAATCTCATCTTCTTTTCTGTGAACACCGTGTCCTTTGCACTCCGTACATTTTTCTTTTGGTATTTTTCCACTGCCACCGCAGACAGTGCAAACACGCACATTCGTAAATTGTCCGAGAATGGAATTGCGCGTTTCATGAATACGTCCGCTGCCGTTACAAGTCGCACAAATCGTAAGTTCAGTACCGGGTAAACCACCAGTGCCGTGACAAAGGTTGCAAGTTGAAACTTTAGCTATCAAGACGGCACGCGTAGTACCGAATATGGAATCTTTAAATGGAATTTCCAGATCGATAGAAATATCACGGCCACGGGACGTTCGAGTAGTGTTACTACGTACACCACCGAAAATATCACCGAAAATATCACCGAAATCAAATTCCGTTCCTTGCTCAAAACCACGTTGAAATTGGCTAAAATCAAATCCACCAAAGCCTTGTGAACCGGCCTTCCCAGACCCTGGAGGGGGCGATCCTCCGGCAAACGCTTGACCATATGTGTCATATTCTCGGCGTTTCTTATCATCACTTAAAATGGCATAGGCTTCGGTGATCTCTTTAAATTTTGATTCATCGGTACCGCCCTTGTCGGGATGATACTTGTGTGCGAGTTTTCTGAATGCTTTTTTAATATCGTCCTTACTCGCTTTTTTGTCGACGCCTAAAACAGTGTAGTAATCTTTTGGCATGGTGTGATTATTATACGCTCCTTATTTTTTGTATGCAAAATACAATATCTCCCGATAAAAATGCAGGAAAATAACCTGGGACAGTTACTAGCTTAATTGCGGATTAAGCAACTGTATAATCATCTTATCCGCCCCAATTTAATATTGGGATTAGGATTTTTCTTTAAACTCAGCATCCGTAGGTCCTGTGGGGTCAGGGGGAGGTTGACCATCGACGCTTGAGGCAGGCGGCGTTTGATTTTTCATCATCGCCTCACCTATTTTAGAAAGTGTCTGCGAAAGCATTTCAGTCGCAGACTTTATTGTTGATGAATCTTCACTGGTGCGCGCAGTCTTTAATGCATCAATCTTATCCTGCACGTCCTTTACGACTTCAGTTCCGACTTTCTCACCATTTTCCTTAACCGCTTTCTCGGCGGCATAGATAACTTGATCAGCGGTGTTGCGTACCTCAACGAGTTCCTTGCGTTTCTCATCGTCAGTCGCGTGAGCTTCGGCATCTGCTTTCATTTTATCAATATCTCCTTTTGAAAGCCCCGTCGACCCTTCGATACGGATACTTTGTTCCTTCCCCGTCGTCTTTTCTTTTGCCTTCACGGTAAGAATGCCTGAGGCGTCGATATCGAACGTCACTTCGATTTGCGGCATACCGCGCGGTGCAGGCGGAATACCATCGAGCATAAACTTGCCGAGTGATTTATTATCGGCGCTCATCGCGCGTTCACCCTGCGTAATGTGAATTTCAACCGAAGATTGATTGTCAGCGGCGGTCGAAAATGTCTGAGAACGACTAGTGGGTATTGCCGTATTACGTTCGACGAGTTTTGTCGCAACGCCGCCCATCGTTTCGATAGAAAGGGAAAGTGGTATAACATCGACGAGCAAAATATCTTTTACGTCGCCCTGAAGAATACCTGCTTGAATAGCTGCACCGATAGCAACGACTTCGTCTGGATTTACACTCATGTTCGGTTTCTTGGCAAAGAATTTTTCAACAGCCGTCTGAATCGCTGGCATGCGCGTCTGCCCACCGACCAGTATTACCTCATTGATTTCTCCCGTTTTAAACGGTGATGCTTCCATTGCACGTTTCGTTATAGCCATGGCACGCTCGATGAATTCTCCCGCGAGATCTTCGAGTTTTGCACGGGTCATTTTTATGAGCAGATGACGCGGACCTGAAGCATCGGATGTGAGGAATGGGATATTAATTTCAGTTTCCATCGCGCTTGAAAGCTCAATTTTCGCCTTTTCCGCAGCCTCATCAAGACGCTGACGCGCCAATGCGTCGCCGAGTACGTCAATGCCACTTTCTTTCTTGAACTCACTTGCGAGCCAGTTAATGATTTTCTGATCAATGTCCTTACCACCAAGGTGCGCATCACCATCGGTACTCTTTACCTCGATAACATCGCCACCTACCTCGAGCACTGAAATGTCGAAGGTGCCGCCGCCAAAATCGAAAACAGCAATTTTTTCGTCCTTTTTTTTGTTGAAACCATACGCGAGTGCAGCTGCGGTCGGTTCATTAATTATGCGTTTTACATCAAGACCGGCAATCTGTCCGGCAGCTTTTGTAGCATTTCTTTGGTCGTCGTTGAAATATGCCGGAACAGTGATAACTGCCTCGGTTATTTTTTCGCCAAGTCTCGCCTCTGCATCAGTCTTCAACTTCCCGAGAATCATCGCTGAAATCTCCTCGGGGCGATACCATTTCTCAGTCATTTTTACCTCAATACCGCCATTACTGGCTTTCCGCATCTCAAAAGGAACAGCGGCTTTGTCTTTTTGCACAGCAGGTTCATCGAAAGAATGCCCGATGAAACGCTTGATTTGAAAAATCGTATTCAACGGATTGGTAACCGACTGGCGTTTAGCGAGTGTCCCGACGATGCGTTCGCCACTCTTCCCTACCGCAATAATAGAGGGAGTTGTGCGTGCGCCTTCGGCATTTTCAAGAATGCGTGGTTCGCCCCCTTCAACAATCGCCATCGCGGAATTCGTGGTGCCCAAATCGATGCCAAGAATTTTTGCCATATTTTAAAAGTTAGAAATTTATTTTACGCCTCTTGTTTCTCGCTTGCAAAGTGTCC
>JAKBGA010000043.1:0-3146 GCA_021833245.1 bacterium
CTCGGTATTCGTCCGGAGAATTTGCGATTCCGTCAGCATGAAGAACATGAACGAGCGCATTATGCACAAGATGCGTGGGATATTGAATTTAATTCCCCTATGGGATGGAAGGAGGCGTGGGGTATTCATAACCGGGGCGATTGGGATCTACGCCGTCATCAGGAGTATTCTGGTATTTCACTGCAATATCTTGACCCAAACACGAATGAAAGATTTACCCCATCAATTATAGAAACTTCGGGTGGCGTTGGTCGTGCGTTTCTATTCGTATTGCTGGACGCCTACCGGGAAGATTCTCTTGGAGGAGAAACACGAGTTTATCTCGCGCTCTCACCTAAAATTGCGCCCGTAAAGGCCATGGTATCACCACTGTTAAAAAATAAACCCGAGCTTGTTGCAAGAGCGTATGAAGTGCGTGCCCTTTTGAAAAAGGTGCATTCGGCGATTGCGTGGGATGACAATGGGAATATCGGTAAGCGTTACCGACGCCAAGATGAGATCGGCACACCTTTTTGTATTACGATCGACTTTGACACGCTCGGTGAAAGACCTGAACTCAAGGATACCGTTACCTTACGACAACGCGACACAGGCGTTCAGGAACGACTCACCGTTTCTGACGTTGCTAAGCGCATCCACCTCGCAATTCAATAGTAAAGTAAGGAATGTGTTAGGATGCCCATATGGGTAAGGAAATTCATGTCTCTATCACTCCCGGTGTTGTTTTTACTACGTTGCTTGTCATCATGGGCACTTACGTTTTCTGGCTTTTGCGTGATCTCATACTTCTTGTTTTGACATCTATTATTATTGCATCAGCTATTGAACCGGGAGTTGTGTTTTTCATTCGGCGCGGCATTCCACGCCTCATATCCGCGCTTCTGGTATACGTGCTTGTTTTTGGTGCGATTTTCTCAATTCTTTACTTCTTCTTCCCACCAATCATTGCAGATACAGCGGGTTTTCTTTCCGAAACGCCGAAATATCTCAACACAATAAATCTCACTACCCCGTTCACGAGTACTAATTCTGCTAACCTTGTTGGTGGCTCGCAGGGAACCCAATCATTCATAAAAACTCTTCTTTCATTTCAATCCGTTTTTTCGGCCACCTCTGGCGGAGTGTTGCAGATCATCGTCACTTTCTTCGGCGGCATCTTCTCGCTACTGCTAGTTATTGTACTTTCTTTCTACTTCGCCCTTCAAGATACCGGGGTCGATGACTTTCTCCATCTGGTGGTTCCGGTAGCGTACGAGGCATATTCCGTTGACCTGTGGAGACGTTCACAGAAGAAAATAGGGCTCTGGATGCAAGGGCAAATACTTCTTTCTGTTATTGTTGGCATACTCGTGTACCTCGGACTTCTTATAATCGGAATCCCATACGCACTCCTTCTTGCTGTTTTCACTGCAATAGCGGAAATTATTCCTGTATTCGGCTCCTTAACGGCTGGGGCGGTTGCGGTTATTGTCGCGTATTCTACCGGAGGCGTGCCGCTCGCATTCATAGTTGCGGGCTTGTACATCGTCATAAACCAGTTCGAATCAAACCTTATTTACCCGCTCATTGTTAAGAAAATCGTTGGCATTCCTCCACTTCTGGTTATTGTGGCGCTTATTGCTGGTTATACGCTCGCGGGGTTCCTTGGCGTGGTGCTCTCAGTACCGATCGCTGCAGTCATGCTCGAGTTCATTACGGATTTTGATAAGCGGAAGCGCCGCCAGGCATACCCATAATTTCTATGAGTGCGCGTTATCTTACCACCACACTGCCGTACGTAAATGCGGATCCGCACATCGGATTTGCGCTTGAACTCGTGCAGGCCGATGTACTTGCGCGTGCCTGGCGAGCAGCGAAGGACGAAGTGTTTTTTAACACCGGTACCGACGAACACGGACAGAAGATATACGATGCCGCGAAAAAGGCCGGTCAAGAAACACAGGCGTACATCGACTATTACGCTGGAGAAGTTCAGAAGTTGGAAGAAGCACTCAATTTAAGTGCCGACGCTTTTGTTCGCACTACGAGTACCATGCATAAAGAAGCCGCGCAAGAAATTTGGCGCCGTTGTGCGGCGAATGATGATATTTATCTGAAAGAGTATGAAGGACTCTATTGCGTTGGTCACGAAGCTTTTATCACGGGAAAAGATTTGGTGGATGGCAAATGCCCTGACCATAATATTGAGCCTCAAGTATTACATGAGAAGAATTATTTTTTCAAATTCAAGAAATACGAAGAATCCCTTTTGATCTATCTGCAGAAGCCGGGCGTCATCGTGCCTGAGTGGCGGCGACAGGAAGCCATAAACTTCGTGAAAGGAGGTCTTGAGGATTTCAGTATTTCGCGTGAGAAGAAACGGCTTTCGTGGGGCATTCCAGTCCCGAGTGACGACTCGCAAGTGATGTATGTATGGTTTGAAGCTCTCACCAATTACATTTCCACGCTTGGTTGGCCGAATGACAAACAGGGGAACTTTAAGAGATTCTGGGAGGAAGGAGTAACACTCCAGGTGGCGGGGAAGGATCAAGTGCGTTTCCAATCGCTCATGTGGCAGGCGATGCTTATGTCCGCAAAGATTAGAAATACCGATACGGTCTTCTATCACGGATTCATCACCTCTGACGGGCATAAGATGAGCAAATCGCTTGGGAATGTCATTAATCCTCTCGAGCTTGTTGAGGAGTACGGTACTGACGCAGTTCGGTATGTCCTCTTACGGCACGTCAGTCCTTTCGATGATTCTGATCTTACGCGTAAAGCTATCCACGAGCACTACACCGCAAATCTCACGAACGGCCTCGGTAACCTCGTCGCGCGCGTGATGAAGCTCGCCGAGACACACCTTGGAACATATCCAAACATTGATCCGCCAATTGTCCCTGCTGATTATGATCAGAAATTTATTGAAAATTTTGAATTTAATCGAGCAATGGATATTATTTGGACTCACATCCAGCGACTCGATGGCGAAATAACTAGTAAACGACCATTTGAACTCATTAAAACAAACGAAGCGCGCGGGAAAGATCTTATTTTACAATTTGTGTTCGAGCTTAGCTCAATCGGGGAAATGCTCCGACCATTTATGCCAATGACTGCGGAGAAAATAATTCAGGCCGTGAAAGAAAATAAAAGACCCGCCA
>JAKBGA010000044.1:0-3073 GCA_021833245.1 bacterium
TCTCTCGAGTGACATGCAAAAACCGGTACGTATTCAAACGGCATTCATTAGCGAAGGGGAAGTGAAGAAAGTTGTGAGTTACATTAAGAACCATAATGCGGGGGATCTTTCAAGTATTGATTTTGGCGGGAATGGCGCAACCCAGGGAGCAGACTTGAGTGACATAATCGGAATCACAAACAATGGTTTTGATGACGAAGACATTGACGACGATTTGTATGAAGAGGCACGTACCGCGGTTGAAGAAGCTGGACGTGCTTCCACATCTTATCTGCAACGCAAGTTAAAAATCGGTTACTCGCGAGCGGCACGACTTATGGATGTGCTTGAAGCGCATGGCATTATTGGAGCTGCCGATGGCTCAAAACCGCGTGAAGTGCTTACAAAGAACGGGAACGGTACTCCACTCTCTAGTCCCGTCTCAGAATCTGAATCAAGTGAGGAGGAATCCTTTTAAGGGCCATGCTTAAATATTTAATCGGCGCAATCCTCCTCATGGCCACTGGTTATGGAGGTATAGAAGCTTTGCCGCTTATATCTGGCCCTTCTGTTTCTATCACCTCCCCGGTGAATTACGAGACTTCCCAGAATGGGATTGTCACTATCGATGGAAAAGCATTGCGTGCCGCACGCCTCACCCTTGACGGGGCACCAATACTATATGACCAGAATGGCAGTTTTTCATCAACAGTTACTCTTCCTCGCGGGGGTTCTATACTTACCATTGTAGCTACTGATCCTTTCGGAAAGAAAATTGCTGTTACTCGTACTGTTTTTGTACCTTAATCAAAACCACTTCATATGGCCTTCAAAAAATCAAAAAAAGAAAAAGTACTTAAGACTGTCGCTACGACTAGTGCGGACAAAAGTGAGAAACAAAGGTCTATCGAACAGGCCCTCAAAGAGATACGCACCAAGTTTGGCGACGAGGCCATCACCACCTACGGTTCCGGTGCTCCACAGAAGATTCCCGTGATTTCAACAGGTTCTATCGGACTCGACGCTGCGCTTGGTGTCGGTGGTCTCCCCCGCGGACGCATCATTGAAATATTCGGTCCTGAATCTTCAGGTAAGACAACACTCGCACTCCATGTTGTCGCAGAGGCGCAAAAAATTGGCGGCATTGCCGCATTCGTAGACGCCGAACATGCGCTTGACCCTGAATATGCGCGGCGCATTGGGGTAAAGCTTCCCGAACTCCTCATATCGCAACCGGACACGGGTGAACAAGCACTCGATATCGTCGAGAGTCTTGTGCGAAGTGGAAATGTCGATGTCATCATCATCGACTCAGTCGCTGCACTCACACCGAAAGATGAAATTGAAGGGGAAATGGGCCAACAGCACATGGGTAAACAAGCGCGACTTATGAGCCAGGCACTGCGCAAACTTACGGCCATTACGGCACGAAGCAAGACTATTGTTATCTTCATTAATCAAATACGTATGCAAATAGGGGTCATGTTTGGTAACCCCGAGACAACGCCGGGTGGCAAGGCGCTCAAATTTTACACCTCGGTACGTCTCGATATTCGACGTATCGCATCCATAAAAAAAGGTGAGGAAGTGGTGGGTGGTCGTGTTCGCGTGAAGGTTGTGAAGAATAAAGTTGCCGCACCATTTAAAACGACTGAATTTGATCTTCTCTATAATGAAGGCATCAGTCGAGAGGGCGAACTCATCGCCCTCGGCGAGAAATATGAACTTATTACGAAAAGTGGCGCCTCGTATAAAATGGGAGAAATCTCGCTCGGTAAAGGTTATGACGCGACTCGCACCTTCTTACGCGAGAACGTACTTGTTTCAAAAGACCTTCTTAAACAAATACGGGAGAGACTTGCGCAGAGCTAGGTGGTTTTTGTGACAAAAGAAGTGGAAAGCGCGCGAGAAAACTTGCGCACGCTGTAGATAAGCGCAGTGAATGCTAAAAGCAGGAGCGCCTGCACAATGAGACGAGTATGATCAAAGGCATCTAAATAGAAACGCGGAAGGTCCGTAAGATTTTTAGGGGCGTTTTGTAATACGCGTGCGACCCACACTTCTCTCCCTATACCCCACGATGCAAAAATGAAAATGAGCACCGCAAGGGTACCGCTCGAGATAAACGGCCGAAACATACGGATAAGAAAAATACGTCGCATCACGACACGCTCAATATTCGACTGATTATTCATGGTGTTGTTCATCATAGGATTTTTTGAAAAGTTTCTTTGCGCGGTGAATGCGCGTCTTGACGGCAGAAACTGAAAGGCGCTCCGTGGTGGCGATTTCTTCCTGAGTTTTCCCCTCAATGAATTGTAACCTCAGAATTTTTGCGGCGGTTTCAGGAATCTTCGCAAGCGCAGCGACAACTTCATCCCGTATCGAGAGATCTTCTAGAAATTCTGCCCGCAGATCCGGCAATGATTCATAATGTTCTGGAAGAATATCAGTGCGCTTCCCACGTTCTGCACTCTGCACACGATACCTCGTGTATGCAACACGGTTCAAGATGGTGTATGCCCATGAAGAAAAGTTTGCGCCCTCTTGGGCGTGATATTTGTCTGCATAGAGGTACATTTTTATAAAAGCGTCCTGCACCACTTCCTCAGCATCCTCAGAGTTCTTCAAAATCGTTCGTGCACGGCGCAATAAGGGAGCTTCATATCGCCGAACGATGGCGGCGAAAAGGTCGGGTTCCTTACGTACCCGCGCAAGAATTTCAGCATCCGTAAGTGCGTGGATATCCTCTGTGGTTGAAAAACTCATGATGTTCTGTATCATACTCTGTATCCGCTCTAGGCGGCACTTTTTTACTATAACCAATTTTATCAAGAAATAGTTTCAATACTATGGCTGTACTTTCCTACAACGAAATCCTACCCAAGACTATTATCAATTACAATGGCGAGCCCTATGAGGTGCTTTCATCGCATATTTTCCGCATGCAGATGCGCAAACCAGTTAACCAGACAAGGCTTCGCCACCTTGTCTCGGGTAAGGTTATCGAAATCTCCTTTCACCAGAATGAGACAATGACCGAGGCGGAAGTTGAGAATATTCAGGCACAGTATCTTTATACAAATCGTGGCGA
>JAKBGA010000045.1:0-2958 GCA_021833245.1 bacterium
TTCTAGGGAAAGGGCAGTATGACAATTACGATCTCTATATCGGCATTGGAAACGACGCGAATCTTATCGGCGACGGAAGGGGCGCATATAACGCTTATAATCACGCAATTGCCATTTATCCGAATAAGGGTCTTGCATACGTGAATCTCGCGCATTTGATGGATGAACTTGGCGCGTATCAAACCGCCGTCGACGCATATGCAAAGGCTGTCGCGGTTGAACCTGCGGTGCTCGAATATCACCTCGAACAGCTCTATTACCTGACGCATCAATTCCCAAAGGACAACGCACTGTTGCTGGCCGCCTTCACTGCAGCGAGTAAGCAATTCGGAGATTCAGCAGCTATTCTCTCGATAGAAGCACAGTGGCTTGAAAGTCTTGGTCGTTACGCCGATGCGGTTAAAGCATGGCAAACCGTCGAAGCGCTTTCGCCGGCAGATCGCGCGAGTGTAATAAACGCGCAAATAGCGCGTGATACGGCGAAAGAATAATGAAACGACATCTTGAGTACGTTTATCCATGGCTCCTCGTCGCACCAGCCGTGTTGCCGGTGGTTATTTGGGGAGGAGTCGTTTATCCCTATTTGGTACCGAAGACGCTTCTTTTCTATGCGATAAGTTTCGTTGCGGTTGGCGTCTTCGGGCTTCTCGTCGCGTATGGACGTGCATTTTATTATGCGCGACTTACGAAATGGGAGGCGTGGGTTCCCGCAGCACTCTTGGCGCTTGCGTATGTTGCGAGTGCATATGGTCTCAATTTTTATCGAAGTTTCTGGTCGGTCTTTGTGCGCGGCGATGGGCTTCTGATGCTCACCTGTGCAGTCGCCAGTTTTTATCTCATCCTACTTTATGCCGATAGAGCATTCATTAAACGTCTTATCTACGCGGCTTCAGTCATTGGGAGTTTCGTTGCAGTTTACGGCATTGGGGAGTGGCTTCTTAGTGGCGGACGCATTGGTAGCCTGCTTGGGAACGCCGCTTTCTTTGCCGGATATCTAGGCATTACGTTTTTTGCGACACTTACCGCTCGATTGACTCTTCCTGGAGGATGGCGACGATTAGCGATGACGGGGGCGGTGCTGCAAGTCATTGCAATCATACTTACCGCAACACGCGGCACAATGCTTGCGCTCTCGGTTGCAGGTATCGCCTGCCTTGCGTATTTTGCATGTGCGGGGGAAGGGAGGCGTCGCACCTGGTCGGTGGGCGCGCTTAGCGTGCTGGTTATTTTAGGCGGACTATTCTTCGCATTACGCAGCGAGCTCGCGCACGTACCTTTTGAACCCATCGCGCGCATCGCCTCCATCTCAACGTCTGACCCAGATGTGGCGAGCCGTCTTTTCATTTGGAAAAATATGATCGGGCAAATCGAACAACATCCGTGGCTCGGTGTCGGTGCTGAACATATTGATGCGCTCTTCAATAATTTTTATGATCCGACACAAATACAAGAGCAATGGTTCGATCGTTCGCATAACGCGTTTCTCGATTACGCCGCACAGTACGGCATTGGAGGTCTTCTTCTCTATCTTGCACTTATCGCAGCATTCTTTACTGCCGCAAGACGTCTCGCACGACAAGGCGAAAAACCATTCGCGGGACTTCTCGCACTCCTCGTCATTACTTACTCCGTCCAGAACTTCTTCGTCTTTGATACCATCTCTTCTTTTTGGCTGCTGCTCGCACTTTTGGCCGCTTCCCTCGCAGCATCATTCGGAGACGTTCCTCGCGAGGTAGTGCCACTCCCGTCCTGGGCGCGATACGCAGCGGGCATATTCGCGCTTGTACTCGTGATTCTCATCATCCCTATCACCATTCGTCCCGCTCTTGCGGCGCATGATCTTCTGGAGGCATATAAATATCAGCTTACGGACGTACCTAAGGAAGTAAGCTACCTCACAAGCGGTCTTGCGCTCGGTACGTATGGCGATCTTGAATATGGTTATGAGGTATATGACATGTACGCACACAATCAGGTACCCGTACTCTCGGGCAATGCACGTTCCGATGCATACCATGAAGCACTTACAATTCTCACTACTAACTTTGATCGTTATACCTATGACGCGCGCACGGCACTTTATCTCGCTAGCGTGCTCTCCCTCGCACCTCCAGGCGTCGCTGTTGATAAAAATCTGCTCCTGTCTGCCATTGAACGTGCTATACGTCTTTCACCTAAACGCGCACAACCCTGGTATCTTCTTGTAAACATTGCTCTAAATAATGCTAATCGGTATCCACCGAAATCAACGGAACGCATTGCGGGTTATGCCGCTGCGCAAGGTCTTCTATCTCGCTATATAGCACTTGTTCCCACAAGCGCCGAACCGCATTTTGTTCTTGCGCAGTTATTGTTTGCGTCAGGTGATTCTTCAGGAGCAAATGCCGAGGCGATGAAGGGCAAGGCGGATTACCGTGGAAGTCTCGAGACTGCCCGTCGTGCTGCCGCGTATTATGAAAGTGCACTAGACCTTAACAATGCTGCTTTCTTTTTAAGTGAGATCGTGCGACTTGATCCGGCTGATACTGCAGCACAGAGCGATCTCGCAAAAATACAAACATAT
Organism: bacterium; assembly: GCA_021833245.1. Classification (GTDB taxonomy): domain Bacteria; phylum Patescibacteriota; class Minisyncoccia; order Phycocordibacterales; family Phycocordibacteraceae; genus C7867-001. The sequence continues at coordinate 2,564 of JAKBGA010000045.1, forward strand.
GAACAATCGCACAAATGATACAGGGCGGAGCGGTGCTGAACGGAGGATGCTCCCGTTTTTCATTGAGTTTGTGAAATTTTCAATCGGTTTTTCAGTAATTATCGCAGTTGCGCTCTTCGCTCTCCACGTTGCGAATGCGGCGATGCAGTAAATTGCCTTTTCGCGAATGTACTGATACAGTCTTTCCTGTACGAACCGAAGACAGTAGGCTACGGATTTGCCGCACACGCAGTTAGCCGTATTAAGTCCTACCGAGGCGAGACCATTAAATAGGTCGAACTCTCCTTTATTTCGTTCGTACGAAAAATCGTATGGCAATATCAAAAGACAAAAAACGCGAGATAGTTGCAAAACTTACAGATGCTTTTAATGAAGCATCTTCGGTTACGTTCGTC
>JAKBGA010000046.1:0-2954 GCA_021833245.1 bacterium
ACCAGACAAGGCTTCGCCACCTTGTCTCGGGTAAGGTTATCGAAATCTCCTTTCACCAGAATGAGACAATGACCGAGGCGGAAGTTGAGAATATTCAGGCACAGTATCTTTATACAAATCGTGGCGAAAGCTGGTTTGCTGAGATCGGCAATCCAAAAAATCGCTTCTTCTTCCCTGAAGACGATGTGCATGACAAGGTGCAGTGGCTCGTGCAAAATGCACAAGTTGATGTATTGACCTATGAAGGGAAACCTATGACGGTTAAAATACCGGTGAAAGTTGAACTTGAGGTGAAAGATGCACCGCCTGCCGTAAAAGGAAACACAGTGTCTGGTGGCAGCAAGATAGCCACCCTTATCACCGGCGCTAAGATAAATGTGCCACTCTTCATCAACACCGGGGATATCCTCCGCATCAACACCGATTCAGGCGAATATACTGAACGCGTTGAGAAGGCGTAAGTAAGGATGGTTCAGAAAATCCCCGCTTATTGCGGGGATTTTCTGAACAGACCTTTTTTCTCTTTACGCTGCGATATACGGAAGGAGCGCCATGTAACGAGCACGTTTAATAGCCTGTGCGATCTCGCGTTGTTTACCAGCTGGAACTCCTGTGCGCTTTTTCGAAAGAAGTTTTGCATGCGGATTCATGAACTGTTTCAAGTACCCACTATCTTTATAGTCTATGAATTTCTTTATTTCTATTTCTTCACGTTTCGCTTGATATGCCATATTTAATGATTTAAAAAGGTATGTCTTCTGGATTAATTTCCTCATCCGGGTATTTTATTTCACCACTACCCTTCTCTACGCCGTCGTTCGACGCTGCGTCACCACGTGATACACCACCACCCTCTGACGCAACCCCTCCCTTGCCACCATCACCGAATTGAAAATTCTCCACAATAACCTCAGTACGATATTTTTTCTGCCCCTCACTTTCCCACGAGCGAGTCTGGATACGTCCCTCGACGAAAAGCGGGCGGCCTTTCTTCATATACTGCGCGATAACCTCTGCCAAACGACCGAAAGCGACGATATTGTGAAATTCGGTTGCCTCTTGTTTCTGTCCATTTTTGTCTTTATAAGTACGATTTGTCGCAAGACCAAAAGAAACCAACTGTTGCCCGGAAGGTAATGCTTTCAGTTCCGGATCGCGAGTGAGGTTACCGTAGAGAAATACTTTGTTGAGATACATATTTTTATTATATCACGAGATTTTCGAGCGCCGTGTCAAGTTCAGTACCTACCGTCGACGTGTCGGTATCTTCAGCATTTTTCGGAAGCTTCGCGGAAAGTTCACGCATTTCAAGCGCATGACGCGCCGCATCCTTTGTCGTTAATAGATCAATAAAACGTATAATATGCTTATTGGTGGAAATTGCGGTAAGAATTTCCGCGTGATCTGAGACGGAAGCCTCATACACAATCCAACTAAAATAAGCAGAGTCAAAGTCGCGTCTACCCGCGGTTTCTTGGCGGGATATGGTATAAGCAAGCTTAATCTTCTCCGGCTGCCCCTCAGCGACAAGAGTACCCCTTCCTTCAAGAAGTTCGCGTACCGCCCCATAAGCTTTCTTCATTTCTTCAATGGGAAGTTCCGGATCGAGATGGAAACCGAGTTCGTAGACACGAGATTCGGTATTGGCAACCTCAAGCGCCTCATCCGCAGCCACTTCCTCAACATCTAAGTCTTTCGCCATGATGGCGCTATCCTAGCACGAAATTTTTACGCCCACAAGACGACCTCATTTTGAGACCTGCAGGTTGACTAAAGTGAGTAAAGTGCTAGATTCCCAGAAGTTCCTTTGCGGAGGTGTACCATGAGCACAACCCGTCCTGAAGACAATGAAAACACGAGTACTGGTCTGGAAACAGAAGCACTACATGAATACGGGGATAAAAATCAAGTCATTGTGTTTTCAGAAACTGGTGGGAACATCGTCAGCTGGAAATACCGTGGCGTTAACATCTTATATCCGCAGCGAAAATCAAAAGTTGTGGGTGAGGTCAAACCAAATGGTGGGATATATATGTGCTTCCCAAACTTTGGGATCGTTGATTCAAGGTTTGGTCTTCCAAAACATGGGTCACTCTGCAATCGCAGAGCAGACTACGTTACGAACAATGGTGTATTCTTCCGCGGAAGGAACTTGCTTGGCCCAATACACAATGAGATGTATCAAGCGACCATCTTCTTAGCATTACAACGAGACGGATTTATTTATTCAGTCTTTGCCAAAAGATGTGAGCCGCAAAAACAAGAATCGAAACCGGTATTCGTCAATGCGGGATTACGCACTTACTTTCGCACACCGATGCACGAAGCAGTCGTTATGGAACGCTTTATGCCAACATCTCGAATTTTCCAACGAAGAGCCGGGCCACGATACAGTCTCGCAGATCATTTGGCAAGCATAACGATTCCTGGTTTAGGTATGGTTCAAATGCACTTATTCGGTGCTCTGTGGGAACCGGCAGTTCTAAAAACTACTGGACTGTGGAGGAATTCTAAGGAGTACCTCTGTGTGGAACACAGTCTCACAGAACCTCGGTTGTACGGGGAACCAATTTGTCCACGCCTTACCAATAACTCACGACCCATATTTGGATGCAAATTCGAGGTCAAGCTCGCCTAGTAATTTGTTCTTGCGACAGAAGGTGCCACCTCATCTCGGTGGCACCTTGTTATTTTCCAGAAATTTTGTGCCTATCTGGAGATCCTGTGGACAAAAGGCTTTCAGGTGAACAGTTTTCAGGAGTAGGTAATAGTAACAATTCCTCTGTCCTGATTTAGGAAAGCGAAAACAAACGCTTCGCGTTTGCGAGAAGTGTCATACGAACGGTCTCAGAATCTTCACCTCGAATCAGAGCGATTCGGTCTACGACCTCCACGACCGCGAGCGGGTCATTGCGTTTTCCACGACGCGAAATGGGTGCAATGTAGGGGGCATC
>JAKBGA010000002.1:0-58642 GCA_021833245.1 bacterium
TGGAGTGACGAACTGCTGTATGTGTCGCCGGTAATTGGATTCCGGTCGTCTGTGTGAGGGCGCGCGTTAGGGAAATCCGGCGCGCACATTCCCGAGCACGGACGCAATTTCCTCTTTCGGGGGGAGAGAGGGCGCAAAGCGCGGTTTCAAGAAAACCTTCTAAGCATCAACTCTATAGACGACCGTACCGCAAACCGACACAGGTGGTCAGGTCGAGAAGACCAAGACGAACGAGTAAGATGTCCTCAAGGAACTCGGCAAAAAAGCGGCCGTAAGTTAGCGATAAGGCCTGCCCTTTCTCCGTAAGGAGGCGGGGCCGCAGTGAAAGTTTCCCTGGCAACTGTTTACCAAAAACACAACTCCCTGCAAACTCGTAAGAGGAAGTATAGGGGGTGACACCTGACCAATGCCGAAAGGTTAAGCACGGTGGGTCCTTCATAGCAATATGAAGGGCTGGACTGTGTATGCCCCGGTGAATGTCGGCGATAACTATAATCGTCCTAAGGTTCGCGGTACGACCCTCATGAAAATGAGAGTCGCTCCGCGAAGGACTAGGACGATTATGGAGGTAAACAACACAAGCTGCCTTGTTCTGTAGCAATACAGAACTTAGTCCAATCATAGCCATATGCTGGGAAGCGGATGGAAATTCGCGATCAGCAGGGAAGATTTGTGCGCTAATAAAGCGCATCAAAAACCCTCAGATACCAAACGCTATGCTCCGCAAAAGCGGATGAAGTTATGGTACTTCGTTGAAAGGAACGAACAGCGTAATTCCTTGTCGGGTAAGTTCCGACGTGCACGAATGGTGTAATGACTGGGGAACTGTCTCGAGGACTCGCTCGGTGAAAATGCACTTCCGGTGAAGATGCCGGATACCTGTAGTTAGACGAAAAGACCCCAGGAGCTTTACTACAGCTTCGTATTGGCGTTATGTGCTGCATGCGTAGCATAGAGAGGAGAGGTTGAAGCATCGGTTTTGGCTGATGTGGACTCGTCAGTGAAATACTCTTCTTGTTGTGTGTAACGTCTAACCCCAGCGGGATCCGCTGGGGGACCGTGCGTGGTGGGTAGTTTTGGTGGGGCGCTATCCTCCTAAAAAGTAACGGAGGAGTCTATTAAGGTTCTCTAGGCGCGAATGGAAACCGTGCCGATAGTGTAATGGCATAAGAGAGCTTAACTGCGAGGGGTACATCCCGAGCAGATGCGAAAGCAGAGCATAGTGAACCGATGGTACGCCTTAGAAGCGGCCAGAGATTAACGGATATAAGTTACCCTGGGGATAACAGGCTAGTTCCGCCCAAGCGTCCATAGCGACGGCGGAGTTCGGCACCTCGATGTCGGCTCACCTTAGCGCGGGGGTGGAGAAGCTCCCAAGCGTTTGGCTGTTCGCCAATTAAAAAGGTACGCGAGCTGGGTTCAAACCGTTCAGCAACTGATTTTGAATCGGTGATTGAACGGTTTGAACCCACGAGGAATAAGACAAAAATAAACTCACGGCGGTCTCGCATAGGAATATGCGGGAACCAAATCAACTAATATCGGTGGAACCCGCACTCGTTGTGTACGAGAGGGTAATACCGAGGGAAGCGAAAAGCACCCGTAGAGACTGAATGTTGATCGCCCAGAACGGGCGAAGTTACAGTCCGATCCTCTGTGTAAGCAGAGTAAACATAGATGCGTGAGACAGGTTGGTCTCCTATCTACTACAGGCGTTGATTCTTGAGGAGGGTCGTCCCTAGTAAAGAATTGCTACTTCAGAGAGAAATCTCTGATGACAACGCGGCTTATAACGGTGAAGTCTACGGCGCTTCTGGTTTGAGAGTCGGATATCTTAAAGGTCCAGCGGATATCTAACTCACTTGAAAACCAGAATGTCGCTATGATAATACCGTGGGAAGTCGATTAAGTATTAACGATGCAGAATAAAAACTACACGAGCAAGAGACGAGAGATAAAACTGCTTCAGATACTTAGTTTGACCCCGTAACGACTTACGTTGAAACACACGTGGACTCATAGGTTTGAGGAATCATTTCATAGAGAATGACTGCTCCTATGGGTAAGATGCCGCCATCCTCATTTCGCATAAGCGGGGAAGGATGAAGATATAGTCTGCGCTCCTGGAAACAGGGGAAGAAGCGACGAGAGGACCGGGATGAACTGACCTCTGGTCTACCAGCTGTCCTGCCAAGGGCACCGCTGGGTAGCTATGTCGGGTTGCGATAACCGCTGAAAGCATATAAGCGGGAAACGTGCTCCAAGATTAGGAATCGTTATGAGGCTCCTCGGAGATGACGAGGTTGATAGGCTCTAGATGGAAGCACCGTAAGGTGTGGAGTCGAGGAGTACTAATATGCCCAGTCTCTCGTGCGGAAATCTGTGTAGCACAATCGTTTGTTTGCACATAATCTTCAATACCAATGCGTGTTTTGTATACTTGAACATTTCGAATGTTCGGTTCTGGTGGTTTGGCGGGAGGGTCATACCCGATCTCATTCCGAACTCGGCAGTCAAGCCTCCTAGCGGCGATGGTACTCATCGTTTCAGATGGGGAGAGTAGCTAACCGCCAGAACTGAGCATTTGAAATATATTTCAGTTTCTACTAACGTGGTGTAGCTCAGAGGTAGAGCGTCGAGGACGCCGGATGAGACATCTGGCAAACAAGCAAGTCTTCGAAGGTCGTTGGTTCGAATCCAACCACCCGACCACTCTTTCGCCGCGCGATCTTATTTGCGCGGCATTTTACTTACGGTATGCATATCGTGCAGCTTTGCGTTTCCCAGAGTTGAGGGTAGCTATATAACACCATACACAAAGCATGGTAGGTTTTGTTATACTACCCTCATGTCCTGGGCAGCACGGAGAAGGCTCACCATTTTTCTGATCCTCGGTGCAGTTATTGTGATAATCTCTATAGGCATTTTTGCAACAGTCTTTTATAAGGCACCGTCTTGTGTTGACGGCATCCAGAATCAAGGCGAGATGGGAATAGATTGTGGTGGTCCATGCCCATATCTTTGCAATGCGCTCGAACAGCCACCAACTGTTCTTTTTACCACGGTACTTACCAATAATGCAGGGCGTACAGATATCGTTGCGTCAATTGAGAATAAAAATATCGATGCGGCCGCAAAAGGTGTTCCATACACCATAATGCTTTATGGTAGCGATCAGACTCTTGTTCAGAAAATTTCTGGCACACTTGATTTACCACCAGGCGCAAAAGAAACAATCTTCATGCCCGGGGTTGCGTCAGGGACGCAGAAAATCACAAGCGCATTCCTTAGTATCGCGTCATCTTCACCGCGATGGTTTACCATGACCGTTGATCCACGTATTATACCGACCGTGTCAAACATAATACAAAGTGGTTCCATAAATGCGCCGCGTATAGATGCGACTCTCACAAACAGCAGTGTCACGACACTTGAGGACGTGCGAGTGATCGTACTTGTGCGTGACGCGCAAAACAATGTCATCGCGGCTTCAGAAACTATTGTGCCTTCTATTCCCGCGCAAGGTACTGCAACAGCAACGTTTACGTGGAACAATGCATTCCCAAGTATTCCAGTTTCGATAGAAATAACGCCGGTTATTCCTCTGCCCTAGCTAATTAGAGAAAATCTCACTTATGGTTTCTCAGCCACGCACGCGCCCCAACATTTTTTTTGATTGGACACTCCTCTTTCCGGCACTGTTACTCTCATTTTTGGGGACACTCACAATGAATACGTTCGGGCAGGGGGCGTCGCTTGCGCCGCGACAGCTTATTTGGATTGTCATTGCGACCTGCATTTATTTCACATTGTCCACACTGGACATGCGTTTTATTCGTCGAACAGTAGTTGTTATGACGTTATATGGAGTTTCCATCCTACTCCTTGCGCTTGTGCTTGTCGCTGCACATCCGGTCCTGGGTGCACGAGCATGGTTTTCGCTCGGGCCAGTTTCTTTTCAGCCTGCGGATCTCGCGAAATTTTCTATCATAGCATTACTCGCTAAATATTTATCACGTCGACATGTTGAAATTGGAGATTTCCGCCACATCATCGTCTCGGGTGCATACATGCTCATTATCGTGCTGCTTGTTCTTATTGAACCGGACTTAGGGAACGCAATTATCCTTAGTGTACTCTGGCTTGGCATGATGCTTATCTCGGGCATTTCAAAGAGGCACCTTGTTGTACTTGGGTGCATTGGCGCTATCGTCGCCGTTGCGTTCTGGTTTGGGGGATTAAAGCCCTATCAGCGCGAACGCATCATTTCTTTTGTGAATCCGGCGAGTAACATTCGTGGCGCTGGTTATAACGCGTATCAGGCAAAAATTGCCGTCGGTTCGGGGGAACTCCTTGGGAAAGGTATTGGGTACGGTACACAATCAAAACTTCGTTTTTTGCCAGAATATCAAACTGATTTTATCTTTGCGGCGTTTGCGGAAGAATGGGGTTTTATTGGGGTATTACTTTTGCTCTCTATATACGCACTTCTTTTTGTGCGGCTCGCGCAGATTGCGCGCACATCCGCAACAAATTTTGACGCGTTTTTTACACTCGGCGTGCTCATACTCTTTGCGGCACATGTTGTGATACATATAAGCATCAGTCTCGGACTCTTGCCGGTTACGGGAACAACGATACCATTTATGAGTTCTGGTGGTTCACATCTCGTGCTTGAATTTGCCACGCTCGGCATCGTAACTTCGCTCGCACGTCATGGTCGTAGTGCATCACGTGACATAAGTGCGAATGAATATGTGGGTGGTTAACGATACACAGTGGCGGTTTTTTCGAGCATCTGCTCGATAGAGAACTCTACTAAAACTTTCCTGCGAAGCGCCTCACCAAGGGTAAGACGTTTCTGTGGGTTGTCTATAAGCATCTCAAGCGCTCGCGCAGCAGACTCTACGTTTTTCGCCTCAACGAGTATGCCCGTTTGTTCATCAACAATATCAGTCGTGCCAGAGATGCGACTCCCAACTACAGCACAATGAGCCTGAGCAGCCTCAAGCAAGACATACGGAAGCCCTTCTTTTACCGATAAGAGAGTGAAGATATCGAAAGCGCTGAGGTATAGTCGTGCATTTGGTACAAAACCAAGTAAGAACACATTTTCAGAAAGCTGTTCATGGAGGATAAGTTTTTCTAGTACAATACGATTTTCGCCCTCGCCAATAATGCAAAGCACAAATGCGCGACCCCGCTTCTTCAGAAGTGCAGAAGCTCGTATGAGATATGATAATGCTTTATTACGAGTAAGTTCGGCGATCGTACCGATCCATACATCTCTATCACCCATGGAAGGGATTAACTTTTTCCTTGCAGAGATGCGTTCCATGGGGTGGAAGGGTGCGATGCCATTATGTACAAGACGGATTGCATGTTTGCAAAAAGGGAATCGTCTTGCTCGTGCATAGGCATCACGTGAAATAACGATTGTACGATGAGCGAGTAAAAATGTCGTCCATGTCGATAGCCAGATAAAAATTTTGATAAAGAACGGGCGATCTTCATCATAGGCTAAACCGTGTGAAGTAAACACGATACGTCGTACTCCAGCAATGCGACCGGCAAGTGAGCCAAGCCCCCCTGCCTTTGAGCTGTTGAGATGGAGCACGTCTGGCTTCTCGGAACGCACTATCCGTAACAGCTCAAAAAATACTGAAAAATCGCGCGTGATGCTGATATCGCGCGCGAACGAAGAAATGAAAATTGTTCGTACTCCAGCCTCTGCGAGACGCGTTGAGAGTAGCCCTGCGGATGCCCCTGCTTCTCCTGTACCGCCGAGCGCAACCAGGACATTTCCACCGGCGCCAGCAAAACGTGTCGCAAGTGTATAAACATACTCCTGGGCGCCACCCCAGTTCGATTTTGTTATAACGAACAGTATCTTTTTAGCAGCCAAGGTTTCCATAAAGGCAACTGTACAATATATTTACACGTTATAGTATCCATATACGTATGGTTTTCGACCGTCGCGAAACGACTATTCTCCTCACAGGAGATTTCCTAGTCCTGGTGGTGTCTCTCTGGACAGCCCTCTTTCTCCGTAACCTTACACTGCCATCGTTAAGTTACTTTAAAGAGAACGTAGTGCCATTTTTACCCATGTTCTTTCTTTCGCTGATGGTTTTCTATATTGCCGGTCTTTACGAGAAGCAGACGCGCCCAATTCAACGTGTGATGGGTGTACGCATTCTAGGCGCGCAGGCCGCAACGGTTGCAATTGTTGCCATACTTTTTTTTGTCCTTCCTCTTTCCATCGCGCCAAAAACTATTCTCGTGCTCTATCTTATTGTGTCAGTGGTAGCCGAAAGTTTATGGCGCTTCATGCGTATGAGGCGTGAGGTCGCGGAAGACAAGCGTATGCCGACACTCCTTGTTGGTTCCAGTCCCGCGGCTCTCGAATTACAGGATGAAGTAAATGGAAGTAATCAATACCTCATCCGATTTGTGGATCGCGTCAAAACAAAAGGCCTTTCGGGCAGTGCAATATTGCATACGATTAAAACCGAAATCAAAGAAGAAGCTCGATTTGTTGTTATAGATACATCTGATCCAGCTTTTGGGCATGATATATACACGTTTTATGATCTTATATCAGATGCGACGTTTCTTGACCTTATTTCTCTGTATGAAGAAATTTTTGATCGGGTACCCCTGGATCACATGAGCTCAACGCAACTGTTCGATTTTTTGCCAAAACGACGAGCTCTTTATGATCTTTCGAGGCGTATATTTGATATTGCATTTGCCGCTATTGGCACCATTATTGCCACTCCATTCATTATTGTTTCGGCACTCGTGCTTTTTGCTACAGGTGGTACGCCTTTCATCTATCAGGAACGTGTTGGGAAGGGCGGGCGTAGTATTCGACTTATCAAACTTCGCACCATGCTGTTCTTCGATGCGGGAGATCCCGAGAAGCAGAAACGAAATCATGTCACGAAAGTTGGTCGTTTTTTGCGTAAGACGCGCATCGATGAGTTACCACAACTCTGGAATATTCTCACGGGGGATTTATCATTCATTGGACCACGACCAGAGCTACCAAAGATCGCCGAGGTATATGAGCGAGAGATTCCGCAGTATCGTATGCGCTATCTAATTACCCCAGGACTTTCTGGCTGGGCGCAAATACACGACTCTAATGTGCCACGTGGACAAGCGGATGTTGTGCGTACACGCCGGAAACTTTCATTCGACTTATATTATCTGAAGCATCGTTCCTTTGGACTTGATCTTGCCATCACACTCAAGACGTTTCGTGCGCTTGCTTCTCTTTCGGGAACCTGAATCACAGGAGAACTAACCGTAATTACCTGCGAGTATAGTTTTACTGATATGGGCATCTTCATTACGAGAGATGCTTTCCTTATGGAAAGGGCAATGAATATATGAAATACGCAAGGTCTTCGCTTTTTCTCTATTTCGTTTATAATCTCCATATGACTCGTTTCCGAGTGTTTGCAGGTGTCGCCCTAATTATAGGGTTTTTGCTTATATATTTTGTGTGGGCGACCGAAACAAATCCTACAAGCGCGTATCATTTTAAACTCGGCCTCGATCTCGCGGGGGGCACAGAACTTGTTTATAAGGCCGACATGAGTCAGACGCCTTCGAGTGAACGTTCGGATGCACTATCCGCGCTTCAGGGTGTTATCGAGCGTCGAGTGAATTTGTTTGGTGTTGCGGAACCGTTAGTTCAGACAGAACAGGCGAGCGCACTTTCAGGTATCACCGAAGATCGTCTCATTGTTGATTTACCAGGTGTGACTGATATCAAGGCTGCTGTGGCCGCGCTTGGTAAGACTCCTACACTCGAATTTATGCTCGCGACTACAACAACGGTTGGCACGACAACTGAGGTTGCGTATGTCCCAACTGGTCTTACGGGCCGCTATCTTTCGAGTGCAGCGCTTGGGTTCGGGTCTGGTGCGACAGCGGGTCTTTCGGCTCCACAGGTTATTCTTACCTTCAATAGTGCAGGCGCGACACTTTTCGAAAAAATAACGAGTGAAAACGTTGGCCGTACACTTGCCATCTTTCTTGACGGACAGCCGATTTCTGAACCGGTCATTCAAGAAGCAATTCCTGGCGGACAAGCGACCATCACCGGGAACTTTACAGCAACTGGGGCGCGTGACCTTGTGCGCAATCTTAACTTCGGTGCGCTACCTGTACCAATTACGCTTGAAAGCAGTTCTGCGGTCGGTCCGACTTTGGGTGCAGCAGCTATTTCTGCCGGTGTTGTCGCGGGAGTCATCGGTTTCATTGTCATCGCACTTTTCATGATCGCCTGGTATCGCCTCCCAGGCCTCATCGCGATAGTCGCGCTCGCTGAATACCTTGCGTTCATGCTTGCAATCATTAAAATTATTCCAGTTACACTTACAGCATCGGGAATTGCAGGGCTTATAATTTCAGTCGGTATGGCGGTGGACGCGAATGTGCTTATATTTGAGCGCTCCAAGGAGGAATTACGTGAAGGGAAGGATCCACGTGAGGCAGTGCACGTTGGTTTCGCTCGTGCATGGACTGCAATTCGTGATGGTCATCTTACAATGATTATCTCCGGAGTTATTCTTTTCTGGTTAGGAACGAGTATAGTACAGGGATTTGCACTCGTTTTTGTACTCGGCGTGCTTGCGTCATTCATTTCTGCAATATCACTCTCTCGCGTTTTCTTGCTTTCTCTTGTCCCTGAACACAAAAAGGGTATATGGAAGTTCCTTATGGGTTCTGGAATACATAACGCATAATTTCTTATGTATATTGTTACACACCGCTCACTTTTTTTCTGGATTACCGGAATCATTCTCGCGGCAGCGATTGGGTCCATTCTTATCTTTGGCTTGCCACTCGGCATTGATTTTACCGGCGGTTCTCTGATGCAAGTGAGCTATCAAAATAGCGTTCCGCCACTTGCAACTATTGAGAAACAGGTTGCTGTTGTCCCATTAGGCTTAGTATCTGTACGTACTATGGGCACAAATGAAATTTCCATCCGCACACGTACCATGACTCCAGCAGAACATGATGCTGTTCTTGCTTCAATTTCTTCAAATGCGTCGACAACCGAACTCTCTTATTCATCGGTTGGTCCCGCACTCGGAAGCCAATTTACCAATAAGGCACTCTGGGCAATTTTCGTGGTAATTCTCGTTATTGTGCTTTACATCGCATTTGCCTTCCGCAAGGTATCACGGCCAGTTCCTTCATGGGGATACGGTCTGACAGTTATCACAATGCTTGCTATAGACCTTATCGTACCGACTGGTTTTTACGCCGCGTATGCACACTTCACTGGAGCAGAAGTCGATTCCTTATTTATCGTTGCACTTCTCGCGCTCCTTGGGTATGTCGTAAACGACATAATAGTAGTCTTTGACCGTGTACGGGAACATCTTGCAAAGAACGAAAAAATGGGCGTGAAGGAAGAATTTGAAGTAACAATCGGCAAATCTATTAACGAGACGATGATGCGTTCTATCAATACCGCGCTTACTGTGGCTCTCGCACTTCTCGTACTTATCTTTTTTGGTGCTCCAGCAACTCGCAATTTCGCACTCGTTATGCTCGTTGGGGTAGTTGCAGGAACCTTCTCTTCAATTTGTCGCTCCGCTCCACTCCTCATTCCTATTGCCAAATGGTTCACCAAGAAATGATTTTCACAAAAGGAATTAACTTAACTTTTAAAGACCCATATTTAAGTATTATTAGGACATAATACAAAATTATTATCTGAGTCAAATATAAATACCACCTCTCTTAGAATAATCTAAATTTCCAACCATATTTCCTGATAATAAAAGGAGTGTAATTTAGTCATCCCAATAACTACTAGTCATGACAGGCAGGATGGAGAAATCCGCAAGAAAGATTGAAGTGGAAACAATCACACACTCACGCAACCGCGCATTTCATAGGCAAGGGTGACGGCCTCGTTAAAACTATAGCGCTTTACCAGTCTCGCGCAACTTTGCAAAATCTACAACCTGTTTCGCAAGATTCTTCACAAGCCAAGAGCTTGATTGAGGCTTCCCCGTATCACCAACATTGAATATCATTTTTATCCCAAGTTTCTTGCATATGGCTGTCTCAGGAATTTCCTCCTCATTGCTTCGATCGTTTCCACCATTGGCAAATATATCGATCTGAAGCTTTTCAAGCATGTGGGAAATATCATACGTCTCTCGCGGATCACGAAGTACTACCTCATCAACCCACCGAATGTGATACAAAAGTTCTTTTCGTTCTTCCTGCGGCATAAAAACATAGCCCTTTTTTCGCATCAACCACTCATCCTCATTGAGGATGACCAGGAGTTTATCCCCCAGCGCCCGTGCATCTCGAAAGAGATGCATGTGTCCAATATGGACAGGATCGAATCCTCCTGAAACCGCAACGACGGTTTGTTTTTTCATCATGTCAGTATATCACCTTGACGTTACTTAGTACCTCATATACAGTAGTTCTACTGTCCCGCTGGGCGGGGCAAGTTTTTCTTTGACATTATATATATGTGAAACATCACGCCACATTGTGACGTGATTAGATAAATAAAGATGTGTGAATTCTTTTGTTCCGCCTATTCTTAATGAGAGTTTGATCCTAGCTCAGGGTGAATGCTGGCGGCGTGGATAAGTCATGCAAGTCAAGGGGGCCCGCAAGGGCAACCGGCAGACGAGGTAGTAACACGTAGGTACATCCCCCGAAGTCGGGCATAGCCAGCCGAAAGGTTGGGTAATTCCCGATAGTCCCGCAAGGGTAAAGGTTTTTCGCTTCGGGAGTGGCCTGCGTAGTATCAGCTAGTTGGTAGGGTAACGGCCTACCAAGGCTACGACGCTTAGGGGAGCTGAGAGGCTGACCCCCACCGATGGAACTGCGACACGGTCCATACTCCTACGGGAGGCTGCAGACGAGAATATTCCGCAATGGACGAAAGTCTGACGGAGCGACGCCGCGTGATGGATGAAGTGCTTTGGTACGTAAACATCTTTTATCGGGGACGAAGTTTATTGACGGTACCCGATGAATAAGGGGCTCCTAACTCTGTGCCAGCAGGAGCGGTAATACAGAGGCCCCAAGCATTACCCGGAATCACTGGGCGTAAAGGGTGTCAAGGCGGCCATATTAGTCTCTCGTTAAATCCGTGGGCTTAACCTGCGGCCTGCGAGAGAAACGGTATGGCTCGAGGGCGTGAGAGGTGCACGGAACTCATGGTGGAGGGGTGAAATCCGTTGATATCATGGGGAACACCAAAGGCGAAGGCAGTGCACTGGTACGTTCCTGACGCTCACACACGAAAGCCAGGGTAGCGAACGGGATTAGATACCCCGGTAGTCCTGGCCCTCAACGTTGCTCGCTCGTTTTGCGGAGTATCGACCCTCTGTGAGACTAAGCTAACGCGGTAAGCGAGCCGCCTGGGTAGTACGATCGCAAGATTAAAACTCAAAGGAATAGACGGGGACTCGCACAAGCGGTGGATTATGTGGCTTAATTCGTAGATAAACGAAGAACCTTACCAAGGTTAGAAATCCAGCTGCATTCAACCCGAAAGGGATGGAGCCTTCGAGGGTGCTGGACAGGTGATGCATGGTCGTCGTCAGTTCGTGGTTTGAACTGTTCCCTTCAGTGGGGTAACGAACGCAACCCCCGTTGCCTGTTGCCTATATGGCTAGGCGAGACTGCTTCCTCACGGGAGAGGAAGGTGGGGATGACGCCAGATCAGCATGTCCCTCTGATACCTTGGGCTGCACACATAATACAATGGTCGGTACAACGGGTTGCAATGCTGTAAAGCGGAGCTAATCCTTACAAAACCGACCCCAGTACGGATTGAGGTCTGCAACCGACCTCATGAAGCCGGA
This sequence comes from bacterium, assembly GCA_021833245.1. GTDB lineage: Bacteria > Patescibacteriota > Minisyncoccia > Phycocordibacterales > Phycocordibacteraceae > C7867-001. The sequence continues at coordinate 11,874 of JAKBGA010000002.1, forward strand.
ATCGCTAGTAATCCCGGGTCAGCCAAACCGGGGTGAATACGTTCTCGAGTCTTGTACTCACCGCCCGTCAAGTCAAGGGAGCTGGGGGTGCCCGAAGGCCTGCCTTGCGCAGGACTACGGCAAATTCAGTGACAAGGACTAAGTCGTAACAAGGCACGGGTAGCGGAAGCTGTTCGTGGAACATATCCAATTTGGAACCGATTTTCCCGAAAGGAAAATCATGTCGATCTGATTCGCAAGAATCAGGAGAGATCGTATTCGTCTCAAAACGATACGCGGAAGCCGGATAACGTAACCCGGCGTCGTTCGAGAGCCTCATATGAGCTCTCGAGCGGAACAGAATAGGCGGAACAAAAGAGCGCACACATCTTTAATTTAAGGAAATACAAAATTTTTGCCAACGTATGGAGGCCATACAGCCTTTTTAAAATAAGCGTAATGCAGCTCATGAATGGTATGTGGTGGCAGAAGCCGTGTATCTTTGTTACTATCGCCACCATGCACGCGTAGCTCAGTTGGTAGAGCACCCGACTGATACTCGGGCGGTCGTAGGTTCAACCCCTACCGCGTGCACCGAATCAAGTAAGAAATGCATACTTAGAGGCGCCTGTTATACCCACACCATGTCTCGAAACTGATAGAACAGGGTTATACTAAAGGAAATGCAAAGAAACTTTCTCTTTGGCGTGGCACTTATTGCTATTATTGGCGTAGTTATTTTCCTCTTTAACCATAAAAGCGGTATTTATAATGATGTCCACCCGGCTGTAACGAGTAATCAGTCAGCGGCAATTATTGTACCATTTACAGATATTGCGCATGGCTTGAAGTCATTAGTTACAATCCGTGCAAATTACCTCATAACTTCTACAGGTCAATTGGATCAACTTTGGAAATTGATTGGCGCAACCAATACACCGCCAGCCATTGATTTTAAGACTCATGCGGTGATTGCCGCATTTGCTGGTAAGGAACCGAGTTCCGTTATCTCGATTTCGAATATTAAGGACACGAGTGCGCGTCTTGTTTCCATAACAATTATAAAATCTAACGGCGCGTGTGCACAGAAGTCAATTACATCACCATACGATGTTGCCGTTATGCCAGTAACTGCACTTCCGCTCGTGCACGTGGATATCTCCATAGCGACCACCAGCTGCCTCTAACATAACGTGCACGGGGTAGATTAGTGCGCTACGATTTAGTCTGATGGATGCACATGCGTTTTTTCGGGGAAAACGAATTACCGTAATGGGACTAGGTCTCCTTGGGCGAGGAGTTGGTGACGCACAGTATTTGGCCGAATGCGGCGCAGAGCTCATCGTGACTGATCTTAAGACGCACGGAGAGCTTGCAAGCTCAGTGGCGCGGCTCGAATCATTCCCAAACATAAAATTCGTTCTTGGCGAACATCGACTGGAAGACTTTCGCGACCGTGACCTCCTTCTTAAGGCTGCGGGCGTTCCGCTCGATTCTCCGTACGTTGCGGAAGCGAAAAAGAATGACATACCTATTCGCATGAGCGCGGATCTTTTTGCTGAGATTTCCGGCATCCCAATTATCGGCGTAACCGGTACACGTGGGAAGTCGACGGTGGCACACATGCTTCATGCTGTTCTTACCGAGGCCAGGGTTCCAGTTCTTCTCGGTGGGAATGTGCGCGGTGTCTCAAATCTCACTCTACTTTCTAATGTGACGCCTTTTCACACCGCAGTTCTCGAACTAGATTCCTGGCAGTGCCACGGCTTCGGTGAGGTGGGCATGAGTCCGCACACAGCGGTTTTCACGACATTTTATCCCGATCATCTAAACTATTACAAAAACAACCTTGATGCCTATCTTGCAGATAAGGCAAATATTTTCCTACATCAGACACCCAAGGATACGCTTGTTCTCGGCGCGCAGTGCACCCCGCGTATAATTGATAAATACGGTGATAACATTGTATCGAAGGTTCTTGTCATCGATACGCTTAAATTTCCAGATACCTGGACTTTGCGCATACCGGGCATGCATAATCGTTATGCAGCGGCACTTGCACTTGCCACCGCGCGCGCGCTTGAAATTCCAGATGCCGTTAGTCGTTACGCACTTGAATCATTCAAGGGCGTGCCGGGCAGATTGGAGCTTCTTGCGGAAAAAGATGGCGTTAAAATTTATAATGATACGACCGCAACGACACCTGAAGCGACACTCGCTGCGCTCTCTGCGCTCGATACCGCGCGCACCATACTTATTATGGGAGGTACCAGTAAAGGTCTTGACATGAGTGCACTCGTATTGAAGTTACCAGAGGTAAAGCATATCATCCTGCTCGCCGGGAGCGGCACAGACCGTATACGTGAGGAACTCCCGAACGTACACGTTTACGATGCGCTTCCACCTGCGGTTGCCGATGCATTCGCACACGCGAGCACTGGCGATACCATATTATTCTCCCCAGCGTTTTCTTCATTTGGTATGTTTGAGAATGAATTCGATCGCGGGGATCAATTCACCACACTCGTGAGAAACCGATAAATAATGATATGGTAGAAGAACTCTTTGAGAAGGATAGGGATTCCCTGTTTCTTCACAAGCACGAGCTTTAGTAAGAAATATTATGAATATAATTTTACCCAGGAAAGTCCACTTTATTGGTATCGCTGGTGTGGGTATGTCGGCACTCGCCCAACTTATGGCAGACGGAGGTGCACAAATAACTGGATCTGATAATGCCTGGTTCCCAACGCTCAAGGCGATCGAAAAATACGGGATTCCCTTTACGATAGGTTACAAAGCAGAGAATATCCCTAGAGATACAGAATTGGTAGTCTATACTGATGCGGTACCCGTTGATAATGTGGAGCGTATCGAGGCGCATCGGCGCGGGATACCGCAACAGTCTTATTTTGAGGCTCTCGGCAAGATCTCAATCGGGAAGAGGACGGTTGCGGTCGCAGGTACGCACGGCAAGACGACAACGACTGGTATGCTCGCACGCATACTACGCGACGCAGGAGCGTCACCAACCGCAGTCATAGGATCCATCGTAAAAGATTTTTCCTCGAATTATTTATCCGGCACGTCCGATCTTTTTATTGTCGAAGCGTGTGAATATCGTGATCATCTGCTTGAGCTTTCGCCGCAAGTACTTGTCATTACGAATCTTGAATGGGATCACACCGATTGGTTTCCTTCGCTTGAGATCCTCCAAAAAACATTCCAGCGTGCCATTGAACGTGTTCCTAAGAACGGTGCGATCATCACTGATCTTAGTAATAAAAATATCGTTCCGCTTCTTGCAAACACAAAGGCGCATGTTGTCGATTATATGGATGAACCCACATACAAGCTTAGTCTGCAGGGCGAGTTCAATCAGATGAATGCGCGTGCGGCCGCTGCGGCCGCACGTGTTGTCCTGCCGCATATCTTAGATGCCGCAATCGTCCGTCCACTCGCGGAATTTCAGGGAACATGGCGTCGATTTGAATATAAGGGTGTTACAGCCAACGGTGCCGATGTATATGATGATTATGCGCATCATCCAACAGCAATCCGCGTAACCCTCAAGGCGCTTCGCATGAAAACAAAAGGGAAAATATTTGTCGCATTTCATCCGCACCTCTATAGTCGTACACGCGACTTACTCAGTGAATTTGCGACCGCATTCGGCGATGCTGACCGAGTGCTCGTCGCGCCTATTTACGCTGCGCGTGAGGTAAATGACGGCACGATCTCAAACGAGACACTTGCTGACCGTATTCGAGCCGCAGGTACGAACGCCACAGCACTCGATTCATTTGACGCCATTGAGCGCGTACTCAACAAAGTTGGTAAAGATGATGTAATCATGACAATGGGTGCCGGCGATATTTATAAAGTTGCCGATACGCTCGTAGCACATAAATAATATGGGGACACTCTCGGTCATCGCGACACCTATCGGGAATTTAGAGGATATAACACTACGTGCGTTGCGCATGTTCCGAGAGTGCGGTGTCGTTTACGCCGAAGACACGCGCGTCGTTTCTAAATTGCTCACGCACTATGACATACAAAAACCACTACAGCGACTTGACGCAACAACCGAAACAAAGAAGACGAATGAAGTAATTGCCCGACTCGAAATGGGGGAGCACGTTGTTCTTGTAAGTGATGCAGGAACACCTGGAATATCCGATCCAGGTGCACGCCTCATTGGTAAGGTGCGAGAACGATTATCTGGTGCGGTTATTGAGGCAATACCAGGACCATCCGCACTCACTGCGGCGCTTTCCATTGCAGGAATTGATACAACAGAATTTACATTTCTCGGATTTTTACCGCACAAGAAAGGGCGGCAGACTGCGCTCAAGAGAATTGCGGCAAGTGAAATTCCAACCGTGCTTTACGAATCGCCACATCGCATATTGAAATTACTGAAAGAAATAGAGACATTCCGTTCATCGCGTATTACTATCGCGCGTGAACTCACCAAGATTCATGAGGAGGTTATTTCAGGGAGTGTTGAAGAGGTTCAGAAATACTTTTTGAAGCACTCGGATCACGTGCGTGGAGAATTTGTCGTCATCGTGGTGCCTTGATATACTTTACTTATGTCTCGCACCAGCACACTTATACTTCTCGGCATTCTTATTGTTTTGACCCCCTTCTCAGGACTTCCGATAGCGTTTCGTACGCTTATTGTCGTCATTCTTGGTGTATGCGTATCTGGCATCGGGTTTGCAATTCGTGTACATGAGGCGCGTAGTATGCAGTCACGGGCGATAGTTCCCCCTCCCACAACGGCGACGTCAGGATCAACGGATCTCTCCTCAGAAGTGTAGTTATAAGGATCGCACGGTGGCGGGTGTATTTTCGACTTAATCCCTTGTCAATGACAAGATTCCGCATCTTTTTGCTATACTCAACGTGATGGAAAATCCCGAACGAATTACCTATTTTGCGGCGACTGACGCGCGGGGGAGACACGTTCCTTTCGGTATTAAAGCGAAGGATCGTGATCGCCACATGTATGTCATCGGTAAAACTGGCATGGGAAAATCGACACTGCTCGAAAACATGGCGATTCAGGATATACGAAACGGTGAAGGATTCGCATTTATTGATCCACACGGGGGAACTGTCGAACGGCTTCTTGACTACATTCCCAAAGAACGGATTAAGGACGTCGTTTATTTCGCTCCGTTCGATATGGAGCACCCCGTTGCGTTTAATGTAATGGAGGATGTCGGATATGACAGGCGTCACCTCGTTGTTTCTGGACTCATGGCAACTTTCAAGAAAATATGGGAGGACGCTTGGAGTGCGCGTATGGAGTATATCCTTACAAACACGCTACTCGCGCTCCTTGAGTACCCGGGCGCGACCTTACTCGGTGTCAATCGCATGTATACCGATAAGGACTATCGGAAAAAGGTCATTGATAATGTAAAAGATCCGGTTGTGAAAGATTTTTGGACAAAGGAATTTGCCAATTATGGCGATCGATATACACAAGAAGCGACACCCGCCATCCAGAATAAAGTCGGCCAATTTACTGGTAACCCGCTTATCCGCAATATCATAGGTCAGTCGAAATCTTCGTTCGATATTCGAACCATGATGGACGAAAGAAAGATACTTATCATAAATCTCTCTAAGGGTCTCGTGGGGGAAACTAATATGCGCTTACTCGGCTCAATGCTCACAACGCGTATATTTCTTGCTGCGATGAGCAGAGCGAACCTTCCTGCAAACGAACTTGCTGCACTTCCGCATTTCTATTTTTATGTCGACGAATTTCAGAATTTCGCGAACAAGACCTTTGCGGAGATTCTCTCCGAGGCGCGCAAGTATAAGTTAAATCTTATTATCGCGCATCAATACATAGAACAGATGGAAGAGGAAGTTCGTGATGCTGTTTTCGGTAACGTTGGTACGACCGTTGTTTTTCGGGTTGGGCCCTTTGACGCCGAAGTGCTCGAGACAATTTTCATGCCGCGATTTACAAAAGAGGATGTTGTAAGTCTTGATAAGCGGCAAATATATCTCTCGCTCATGATAGATGGTGTCGGATCATCGCCTTTTTCTGCAGTGACGATTCCGCCGATCGAGGCGCCACCAATATCGCATCGCGAAGAAGTCATCGCAACTTCGCGTGCCGCATTCGCCGCATCACGCACTAATATAGAAAATGCGATCATGAAGGAACTCTCAGAGAGTTTGTCTTCCGCGCCGCCGCCAGATGCGCGCATGCGTAAGAAGCCTATGCAACAACGGACGTCATCCACACGAGAGGAAGTGAAACCTCCAAGAGGTGAGCCATTACGACCGGTTATTCCACAGCGGCCCTCCGGTCCGCATTCTTATCCAAGAATGAATTTATCGAGGCCATTTTCTTCTCGGCTAGTCGTTGAGAATAAGCCGCCCACTGCGATGAAGAGTGCTGAAGATCTTAAGTCAATCTTACGCACAATAACGGCGAAGAATTCCGCAGAGCTTAATAAGCGTAAGATAGAGCGCCAGTATTCCCTCAAGGGAACCCTCGACACGGTACTTGCCAAAAATGACGAATCTTCCATTTCTTCCGCCATTCCCGTACCAAAAAATCCAGAGAAGAATATGCCGGAGCAAGAAGGGTCATACATATCACCATCATCGGCAGAGAGTAAAAAACCATTTGAGGTTCCGGAGGACGCGCTTCGGAAGGTGCTTAAGGGCGAAACATGATTATTCCTATGTATAGGTCCGAGTTCAACATTCGATCGACGAGTACGCTGCAACCACAGGCGCATATCATCGGTTCTTTTATAGTACAGGCGGTCGAACGTATTATTAACGAGAAGCCCCAAATCAAGGCCTATGAGAAAGCAGTAAACGGCCCCCACGGCTATGACGGAAATCATCGTCGTGGGGGCCTCAGCGTTGGATTCTCCACAATAAGAACTATGGCAAACGTTGCGCACCGCGTTATTTTTCGCGCAGCTCTCTAGGAATTGGCATCAAATCCTCTTACTATAGTAGGCTCACGATATGAAAGATAGTAAATTAATTCTGGTTACCGGAGGTGCGGGCTTCATCGGCTCGCATCTTTGTGCGCGCCTCGTGGAGGACGGGCATCATGTCATTTCGCTCGACAACTACTTTACCGGAAGTCGTGAGAATCATGTGTCTGGTGTCGATTATCGCGATGGACACACGAAGGATGTCGAGAAGCATGTACCCGAAACCCCCGATCTCATCTACCATCTTGGTGAGTACTCACGAGTTGCAAAAAGCCTCAAAGAACCCGCGCTCGTCTTTGATCTCAACATTGTCGGTACGTTCGGTGTACTCGAATTCTGGAGCAAGAAGAAATGCAAGCTCGTGTATGCTGGTTCATCAACCAAAATGGTCGGCGCGCGCGCCGATGGGACATGCGGACGCGATCTCGCTCCTTATACTTGGATGAAGGCCGCGAACAGCGAGCTCCTACGGAATTATGCGCACTGGTACGGTCTACCGTATGCGATAACGTATTTTTACAATGTGTATGGACCAGGAGAGCGTGCTAGTGTTGAAAATTATGGCACTCTCATTGAAACATTCAGACAGCAATATCTGGCTAATCAGCCGCTCACGGTACGAGAGCCAGGAACGCAGACTCGCGCCTTCACCTATATTGACGATACGGTGAACGGTATCGTGCTTGTCGGAGAGAGGGGACTCGGCGACGAATATGGCATTGCGGCCAATGAAACATTTTCTCTAATTGATGTCGCGCATCTCTTTAGCGATAACATTACGATGTTACCTCCGACCCCAACGACTCGCGCGGAAGCAGGAAGTGTCGATACGACAAATCTGCGGCAGCTTGGCTGGAAACAGACAGTGCATTTGTCGGACTATATCAAAGAAGTAAAAAAACAGAAAAAATGAAAAGAATACTCATTTTCTCACTCGCATATTACCCGAGTTTCGTTTCGGGTGCAGAAGCCGCGATTAAAGAAATTACCGACCGCATTAATCCGTCTGATATCGAATTTCACATGATTACACTGCTCTTCGACCGTACAGCCCCGCGTGAGGAGCGCATTGGGAATGTGTACATACATCGCATCGGCTTCGGCGGAGCATATCTTTCAAAAATTCTGTTTGTTCCGCTTGCCGTCCTTGTGGCGCATTCACTCAATAAGCGATATAAGTTTGACGCATTGTGGGCCATGATGACATATATGCTCTTGCCAGTCGTTGTCTCACACCTGATCGGGGTGCGCGCTCCTCACATCCTATCCCTTCAGGACGGCGATCCGTATGAAAAAGTTTTTGAGCGCTGGTTTATTCGACCGGTTATCCCCCTGCTCGATCGAGGGTTCAAGACGGCATCAATGATTCAAACAATATCAGTGTTTCTTGCTGAATGGCCGCGGAAGCGCGGGTATACCGGACCGATAGAACTTATTTACAACGGTGCCAACACACGTGACAGCAAGGATATTGTGTCTGAAGACGAAGTTGAGGAAATGAAGAAAAAACTCGGTAAAAGGCCTTCTGACGTGTTTTTGGTTAACACCTCGCGGCTCGTTCATCAGAAAGCTTTTGACGACAGTATCCGTGCACTCACGAAACTCCCCTTAAACGTCAAACTGCTCGCAGTCGGAAGCGGCGCGGATGAAGCGAGTCTGAAAAAACTCGCGAAGGACCTTGGCGTAGCGGACCGAGTAATTTTCACAGGGCAAGTAGATCGGAGTGTGGTAACGCTCTATCGGCGTGTAGCGGATATATTTGTCGCCCCAAGCCGTTCAGAAGGATTAGGAAATGCATTCATCTCAGCACTTGCCTCTCGTCTTCCGCTTATAGCGACGCAAGTCGGTGGTATGGCTGACTATGTTTTTGATGAAAAGAGGAACCCTGATAAAGAACCGACCGCATGGGTCGTTGATCCCGACTCTCCGGATCAGATTGCGGAAAAAGTGAAAGAAATTATAGCGAATCCCGAAAGGGCGAGACAAATTTCTTCCTATGCTCGGAAGATGGTGGAAGAAAAATATGATTGGGACAAGATCGCCGTGCAAATGCGCGCGCGAGTATTTGCACATGTTTTATGAATTATAGTTCACAAGATTCTTGTTGAAAATGAGTGAGATCGCTTAGTGCAAGCCTTTCTGGCGAAGTTTTTCATCGTCGCTCCTGAGCGAATCACGTTTCGCCTTATACACTTTGATGACCTCGTCCGGCACTTCTCTGTCGCTGAGGATGCATTGCAGGACTTCAGTCCAAAATTCGATGCGCACGCACGCGAGTTCGCGTATATCGCCTGTAGTATGCGAAAGCCATGTCGCGTAGTAGCGAATGAGTTCGATGAGACGATAGGCACGCATGAGTTTAAGTGAGAGTAATTCCTCTTCGGTTCTATTGAGACAAACGTATTCAACGAGAGCGCTCGCAAGCGGTGGATTATAGAGCGTCATAAAATTTATAAAGCGCGCCCAGCTTTCGTACTTGTTGCCAAAACGGATTGACGTATGATCGAGGAGATACAATTTACCATCTCTGATGCGGAAGTTTTGTGGAATGAAATCCCAATGTGTAAGAAATCCACCATACCGATCAAGCTTCTCTTCGTTATCCCGAATAAGTTCAATGGTTTTGTCGAGTGCAATATCGAGCTTCGAATACAATTTTTGTTCATTAATCAAGAGCCCAGAAATGTCTTGAGCATAAGCGCCAATTTTTCGATACTCACCTGCTTTTATATAGTAGTCAGCCGCTTTCATTTCTCCGAAGGATCTTGAGACCAAATGGTGACTATACGTTGTTGCGTGTGCGGCCTCCTGCGCCTTGAACGCGTTGAGTGCGATAGCGAATTGCTCTTTCAGTGGACGATCGAGAAAGGGTTTCTCCTGAGCTATGTATTCAGTAATGATGACTCCTAACGCTTGGTCAAACAATATGTCTGCTGGAAGATGAAACGCTAGATACGCAAATTTAATCTGCTTGAGCATCTTTCGGACATCTTGTTCTTTCCGAAGCTCAGCGATACCGTGCTCTTCGCTCGATGTTTTTATTACGACGCGCATGCCGTCCGAGCGACGTTGACCGAAAAACACCACCTTTCTCCCGCCACCAACTGGGCGCGTAAGGTAGCGCTCGCCGATGGTTTGCGGCTGCAACGCATCGAGCTGGAAGCCCGCTCGTTCAAGTAAGGGTTGTACACGCTTTGCCTCGTGTGTAACATATGCGTCCCATGCCTGTTTTGTATTGTTAGGAGGCATATCTGAAGAGCGATTCTAGGGTATGCAGATGAGCCACCCAAGATGCTTCGTACGCGGTAAGCGCTTCGGTTGGCTCTGGTTCGAACGGGAGAATCTCTGGATAGCGCGGTGGAAGTTCGTGTACGACGACGTCGGCACGTGCGAAGGAAAGGCGTTCAATGAGACCACCATGCAAATGCGCTGCTACATCGGCTATGCAGAAAATGAGCGACACAGATTTAGGAAAGAAAGCAAGCAAAAGCGGTAATTCCACTGAAACACCGTTTATGGCGAGTACAACATCTGTTTTCTTCACGGCGTGTGCAAACGCTTTCCGGAACGCGTAGAGGCGTGTGAGGAGCCGTTTCTGCTTATCAATCGTGATGACGGAAACACCGCGCACTTCCTCCGGTAAGTGTGTGTAAGCTATAACTGTAACCTCATGGTTCTTCGAGAGGCGTAAGGCCAACTCCTTGGCATACACAGCGGCATTTGCAATTTCGGGCGGATAGAGTGGAGTTACTATAAGTACTCTCATGTTTGTAAATCTACCATGCCCGCTATAATAAATCGGGTGGTCGCCAAGATATTCCGATACCGCTAAAATAGACTCCATGAAACTCATTATCGCCACGCCTCTTTATCCACCTGAGATCGGTGGACCATCGACGTATGCGAAGCTGCTTGTAGAGCGATTACCAAAACTGGGCATTGAGGTTGAGCTGGTGAAATTCAGCGATGTGCGGCATTTGCCAAGGCTCTTGCGCCACTATGTCTACGCGCGCCGCATCCGTGCCGCATTGCGCGACGCGGATGCGGCGCTCGCACTTGACCCAGTCTCGGTGGGGCTCCCGACGATGCATGCCGCAAAAAAAGAGCGGAAACCTTTCATCGTAAAAATTGTTGGTGACTATGCATGGGAGCAGGGACAGCAACATTTCGGCATCACGCAAGACCTTGATGAGTTTGTGAAAACTAAACAGTCTTCATTGCGGGTTCGCGTACTGCAATCAATACAAACGCGTACCGCACGTACCGCGCGCCGTATTCTTGTGCCAAGCGAATATCTGAAAAGCATTGTCACCGCATGGGGCATATCCCCGGAGAAAATAGAAGTTATCTATAATGCAGCGCCTCCTGAAGAATTCGGTGTCGTGCCGGAAACTATTGCGAAATTGTCGCGGCCTTTGGTCGTGACGGCAGGTCGACTCGTGTCCTGGAAACATGTGAACGGCATTATCGATGCAGTGTCACGCGTTCCGGAAGTCTCGCTTGCAATTATCGGCGACGGACCGGAACGTCGTGCGCTTGTCCGGTATGCGCTTGAAAGGTTGCCTAGCCGTGCTGTTTTCACGGGAATGTTGTCGCATAAAGATACTCTCGCGGCGATACGTTTTGCAGATGTGTTCGTGCTCAACTCATCATATGAAGGTCTCTCGCATTTGCTTATCGAAGCGCTCACTGTTGGCGTACCCATTATCGCTACGCGTTCCGGAGGAAACATAGAGATAATAGAAGACGGGAGCACCGGTCTCTTGATACAAGCGGGCGATACAGAAGGCCTCGTTCGAGCACTTGCGCGCGTAATTACCGACGGCGCGTTCCGCAAACGTTTTGGCACACAAATGAAAGAATCCGCAAAGCGTTTCTCAATCGAAACAATGCTTGTCGCAACAGCGGAGCTTCTACATACCTTATGAAAGTTCTATTTATTTCAAATGATCCTACCATTTTTGTCGCGAAGAGTCCGGCGCGTACGCGTATGTGCGCATATGCCAAGGCGATAGGCGAACTACATATCGTTTCCTCCGTGTTTTGCGCTGGACGTGACGAACAGGAAGGAAGTCTTTTTTTGCATCCAGTGTATGTTTCGAAGCTATTTCGAGTGCATGCACTCGCGAAGCGTGCGCATGCACTCGTGCTCGAATATGGTATCGAAATCGTTTCCGCACAAGACCCTTTTGAACACGGACTCGCGGCGTTTCGTGCGGTGCGTGGCACCAAGGTGAAATTGCACATCCAGGTGCACACGGATTTCCTCTCTCCATGGTTCGTAAAAGGTGGTAACTTGCGCAGTTTGCGCGTACGAATGCTATTTCTCAATTGTTATCGCCGAAAAATTGCCGACCGCGTCTTGCCGAATGCCGATGGAATCCGTGCAGCTTCTGAACGCGTGAAAGCGTCGCTCCTCGCACGATATGCCTCCCGTATTCCCAAACCCACGGTACTACCAATTGCTGTGGACACTACCGTATCCGAACCGGTCCTTTTGCCATCACACTCGTTTACATTCGCGCTCATTGCTGTTGGGAGACTCGAGCCTGAGAAGCGCGTAGAGGACATCATCGCTGCGCTCAAACTAGTTGTTGTACATTACCCAATGATAGGCCTCTTCGTCGTCGGGGAAGGAAGCGAGCGCAGTCGCCTAGAGCGGATGGCCTATTCTCTCAACCTCAAAGACAACATTATTTTTCTCGGAAGTCGCCCCGATGCGCGTGGTCTCATGCGTAGTGCGCAAGCATTCATCCAAGCGAGCGCCTATGAAGGTTACGGCCGCACTCTTATTGAAGCAGCACTCGCTAAGGTGCCAATCATCACAACCGACGTTGGCATTGTCGGTAATGTTTTCAAAAAAGACGAGGATGTTCTCTCTGTACCTGTGGCCAATCCGGAGGCGCTTTCACACCGCATTATGACAATTATCGAGAACAATGCCATGCGTCGAGAACTCTCAATGCATGCCGAAACTACAGCACTTACGCATCTGACCGCAATAGACCATCTGCCAGAACGTATTCGCGCGGACCTTGAACAACTCACCCACTCATGAAATTACTCGTTGTTACTCAGGCAGTCGACGTGGAAGATCCAGTTCTTGGATTCTTTGTTCAATGGATAGAAGAGTTTTCAAAACACGTTGAACGCGTCGAAATCATCTGTTTGAAGGAAGGGAAGCACGCGTTACCGGAAAATGTACGTGTGCATTCGCTTGGTAAAGAGCGAGCCGTAGCATCACGACTCACATACGCCATTCGATTTAAGATGCTTATCTGGAAATTGCGCAATGACTATGAAACGGTCTTCGTACATATGAATCCAGAATATGTCGTAATAGGAGGAGTTTTATGGCACATGCTCGGGAAGCGTATTGGTTTATGGTACGTTCACAGGAGCGTCAATCTTAAGCTACGTATAGCAGCCGTGCTCGCCGATTATATTTTTACCGCCTCCCCCGAGGGATTCCTCCTCGCAACACCGAAACTTCACGTGGTTGGGCACGGCGTCGATACTGAGAAATTTCGTGCACCGATTCGGCAGTTCGGTACCCCGGTGCGTATTGTAAGTGTCGGTCGCATTACACCAATTAAAAATTTCGATACGCTCATCGAGGCCGTTGCGCTCCTCAAAGAAAAAGGAATTGACGCACATGCGACGATTATCGGCGCACCAATCAGTACAGCTGATGAAGCGTACCAAATGTCTCTCAAGGAGCTTGCCGCAAAATGGGATATATCCGATCGCATTACATTTGCCGGAAGCGTGCCCCATGCACAGATGCCGGAGCAGTATAGTCACTTCGATATATCGGTGAACCTGTCTCCGACTGGAGGGCTCGACAAAGCGGTGCTTGAATCTATAGCCGCAGGATTACTCGTATTCGTGTCCAATCGTGGATTTGTCAATCTTCTTGGTACGCATGCAAACAAGATTCTATTTCACGAGAGAGATGCGACCGAGTGTGCCAATCGTATTGCCGCACTTGTTCATCACACTGATATTGTCGAGCACATACGTACCGATCTCTCACGCCGAGTCGAGACTATGAGCGTGCAAACACTCATTCCGCGCATTCTTTCTTTCTATGAAAAAAAATCGTAGAAACACATCGGAAGTATGCTTCTACGGTATCTATGATCCGTCTTATTCACGCAACAGAGTGCTTATTCACGGTTTCGAAGAGAATGGGTATACCGTCGTGCAGTGTCGAGTCGACCCGCGTAAGCACGGTGGCATATCAAAATTCTTTTTTCTTACCAGAGAGTATTTTCGCGTTCGGCATCACGATTTTGATTTCGTAATTGTGGCGTTCCCGGGCCATACCATTGTGTGGCTCGCGCGGCTTCTGTTTGGCCGACCGATAGTGTTCGATGCCTTCGTCTCGCTCTATGACTCGAATGTGTTCGATCGCATGCTCTATGGCGCTAAGAGTTTGCATGGACGTCTTGACTGGTTGCGTGATTATACGGGCGCGCGTCTTGCTGACATTGTCCTGCTCGATACTACGGCGCACATAGACTATTTCGTTAAAACATTCGGACTTCCGCGAGAGAAGTTCTTGCGCGTCCCTGTCGGTTCAGATGAGCGTATTTTTCATTCACAGGCCGAAGTATGTATCGAGGAACCTATTATTGTGCACTTTCACGGCACGTTCATCCCGCTTCATGGCATTCCGTACATCCTTGAAGCAGCACGGCTTCTCGTCGATGAACCATTACGGTTTCATATCGTCGGCAGTGGGCAGGAGTCCAAACGTGTACGAGAGGAGGCATCCAAACTCGGCATTGCAAATGTCGATTTCATAAATCCAGTACCGCTTGAGCAATTACCCGGGCTCATAGCGTCAGCGCAGATATGCCTCGGTATTTTCGGTGACACATCGAAGACGATGCGTGTTGTGCCCAATAAAGTCTTCGAATATATGCTGATGGGCAAGCCAATCATCACGGCAGATTCTCCCGCTATTCGCGAGCTCTTCGCACCCGATCCACCGGCACTCGTCCTCGTGCCACCTGCAAACGCCGTCGCACTTGCAGAAGCTGTGCGGGCATTCCTGCGGGATCCTGATCGCCGGCGCAACTTTGGCGAAGCCGCGGCAAACTTCGCCGCAACTCGTCTCACCGCCCGCGCCATAGTTGCAAACCTGCTCGCGGAACTTTCGGTTACAGGCGCCGTGTACGCATCTCTTAACCGAAGAGGCATATGATTCGCAAGGTGATAAAGTCATAAGGAAGCAATGAAAGACTTTTTCAAAGAAACTTTCTTCAGGTTCGTTCCGAAACCGATGCTCCCAAGAAGCAGCGCCAGCATCCTCATGTACCACTCCATTAGCGACCATGGAGATCATTTCTCCACGATTCCACCGGAAGCATTTAAGAAGCAAATGATGTATTTTACAAAGAAGAAGTATCCGATGATCTCCCTCGTCGAACTTGTGCGCCGCCTACGCGCAGGCGAGTCGCTTGGCGGGTCTGTCGCGCTCACCTTTGACGATGGATATCGCGACAACTACGCGACTGTCTTCCCACTTTTGCAGCGATACGGGATTCCTGCGACCATCTTTGTCACCACGAATTTCATCGGCACTCCCGGATATTGCTCGGCCGAAGAATTGCGGGAGATGCACGTCTCAGGTCTCATAAATATCGAGTCGCATACGCTTACACACTCGAAGCTTGCAAATCTCTCTCGTGCCGATGTCGCGCGCGAGCTGCGCGAATCTCGTCGCGTACTCGAAAGTATTCTCGGAGCGACCTCGATGATTTTTTCCTATCCGTATGGTGACTTTTCGAAAGAAACGGTGAGCGTTGTACGTGAGGTAGGTTTTATGGGGGCGGTGACGGTGTCAGAGGGAACCGTCGATTCCATTGCCGACCCGCTTCTCTTACCGCGCAATGCGATTGACAGCTCAACAAGCTTCTCGCAATTTCGTGGAAAGATTTCTCGCGCGATCGATTGGTACAATTCGCTCAAAACCATTATCCGCATATGAAGATTCTCTACATCGCTAATATTCGTCTCCCAACCGAGAAAGCGCACGGCCTTCAGATCATGAAGACGTGCGAAGCATTTGCTGAAGCGGGGCATAATCTGGAACTCGTGATTCCGACACGGCGCAACATACTCCGCGAAGACCCATTTTCTTACTATCAGGTGCATTCGATGTTTCGCATTACGTCCCTTCAGGTGCCAGACTTTGTCTCTTTCGGGAAGATTGGATTTATCGTGTCGCTACTCATATTCTCTGAACGGGTCCGTCTCCTGAAGAGTTTTCGGTCTGCCGATATCATCTACTCGCGTGATGCTTTGGTGCTCTTGCAGTATATCTTGCTCGGCCGGAGATTTATATTCGAAGCGCACGGGAAGCCAACGCTCGTCGCACGTCTCGTCGCACGTCATGCCTACCGGGTCGTGGTTATCTCGAAAGCGCTCGGGGCGACGTATCAGGAAATTGGCGTTCCGCACGAAAAAATCATCATCGCGCCGGACGCAGTAGATGCCCATATGTTTGATGATGCTCCTCTGCGCGATGGAGCACGTGCCTCGCTTGGTTTCATGTCTGATGCGAAGACTGTCGTTTATACCGGGCATCTCTATGTCCGTAAGGGTGTAGAGACGCTTGCACAAGCTGCCGCACTCACCCCCGAGGCGCAATTCTTTTTCGTAGGCGGAACGGCTGGCGACATTGCACAGTTTCGTGCACAGTGGGGGAGTCAACCGAACATTCATATCATTGGCCATGTTCCGCCGACTCAAGTGCCGCAGTATCTGCGCGCCGCAGATATTCTTGTAATACCGAACTCAGGGAAAGACGAGGACGCCCGGGAATTTACTTCTCCTATGAAGCTTTTTGAATACATGGCAAGCGGTACATCTATTGTTGCTTCATCCGTGCCAGCGACACGAGAGATACTTGCTGATGATTGTGCATATTTTTTTACTCCCGATGACCCGCATGCGCTTGCCGAGAGCATAAAAATAGCGTTGGCGCATACGAAAGAATCTGGAGAGAAGGCCCATCGGGCGGTCGCGAAAAGTAAGGAGTATACTTGGACGAAGCGTATCGAGCGCATTCTTGTTGCTATCCAATAACTTATGGCACTCACTACACGTCCTTGGGAGAGGTTCTTCAATGAGCGCGTTGAGCGCATGATTGATGAGTCATCACGTATTCTTGATATAGGTGCCGGACTCCGATTATCGAAAGAATATGGTAATCGCGTCGACCCGACCCATAGGTGGATCGTGGAGCGTATGGAAAAAAAGGGAGTCAAGTATGTCGTGCTCGACTATGTCGATACCTATCATCCGCACATCGTAGGCGATATCCAGAATCTGCCGTTCCCGAACGATTCGGAAGAAAGCATCGTTTGTCTTGCGATACTCGAACATGTCGAAAATCCGTTCAAATCATTTGCCGAGTTACATCGTGTGCTTGCGCCGGGTGGCCGCTGCCTCCTCTACGTGCCATTTCTTTACTACTATCACGCCGAGCGCGGCTACTACCACGACTACTGGCGCTTCACGCACGACTCACTCGAAACGCTCGCGAAACCGTTTCATACCGTCGAAATACAGAACGTTCGGGGACCGCTCGAGACTCTTGTGCGCCTTTCGCCGCTCGGTCGGGGCAGGTTCTTTCAGGATGCGGCGTTTCTATTTGACCGTGCGTTCGGCAAGCTCGACTCGCATCAGACGAGCGGCTATTATGTATTCCTGCGTAAATAACACTTCCTCATGAAGGAATCTTCTATCGAACTGTCTGTTATCTTCCCGGTTCATAACGAATCTGAGAACGTGCGGCCGCTTGTGGAACGTATCTTGCACGTTTTAAACCAGATGAACAGGGCATATGAAATCATTGCGATAGACGATGGTTCGACGGATGACTCATATGCGCAGCTTGTCGGTATGGCCTCAGTCACTCCCGTTCTTTCGATCGTGCGGTTCACGCACAATTTTGGTCAGACTGCCGCGCTCTCCGCAGGTATCGAGCGTGCGCGAGGAGAGATCATTATCACCATCGACAGTGATCTTGAAAA
This sequence comes from bacterium, assembly GCA_021833245.1. GTDB lineage: Bacteria > Patescibacteriota > Minisyncoccia > Phycocordibacterales > Phycocordibacteraceae > C7867-001. Next base: position 29,890 of record JAKBGA010000002.1, read on the forward strand.
TGATCCGGCCGACATCCCGCGTCTCATTGCGAAGATTGAAGAAGGTTACGATGTCGTTTCGGGCTGGCGCAAAGATCGGTGGCAAGACGCTCTGGTTACGCGTAAGTTCCCCTCCATGACTGCAAACTGGGTTATCTCAAAACTATCGGGTGTGCACCTGCACGACTATGGTTGCACACTCAAAGCATACCGAGCGCGCGTCATCAAAGGGATACGCCTGTATGGCGAAATGCATCGCTTTATTCCGGCATATGCGGCATGGCAGGGCGGTAAGATAACTGAGCTCACGGTCAATCATACTCCGCGTGTGCATGGCGTCAGTAAGTACGGTTTCGGTCGCGTACCACGCGTCATGCTTGATCTTGTCGTATTTGTGTTTCTTCACCGCTATATGACCCGGCCGATGCATTTTTTCGGCTTCTGGGGTCTTTGGAGTCTTTTTGTAGGAGTGCTTGCGGGAGTCACTGCGATCTTGCTTCGGATTTTAAATATTCGGCATCTCGTCGATACACCGCTCCCGACCTTCTCAGCGCTCTTTATCATCGTGGGTGTCCAATTTGTCCTTTTTGGTGTCATAGCTGAGATGCTCATGCGTACGTATTATGAATCGCAAGGGAAGCGGCCGTACGAGATAGATGAAGTGTCACATTAAGTGATATGTGCGGTCTCGCTGGAGTCGTTGGGTTGAAAGAAGAGCGCCGGCTTCACGACATGGTTGCCGCTATAAAGCATCGCGGTCCAGATTATACGGGCATATATACGCGTGATGGAGTCGGGTTTGGACACGCGCGTCTATCGATCATAGATACAACAGCAAATGCGAACCAACCAATGCTCTCTGCAGACGAGCGGTTTGCGCTCATCTTTAATGGGGAGATATTCAATTTCAAGGAATTGCGTCAGAAGCTTGAATGGGGAGGATATCGATTCCGCACGACCTCTGACACCGAAGTCGTCCTCGCGCTCGTGGAGCGCGAGGGAACACGATCTTTCTCGATGATGCACGGCATGTTCGCGATCGCGTTCTACGATTTCAAGACCGGGTCCTTGGTCCTTGCGCGTGACCGGATGGGGGAGAAGCCGCTCTATTGGTCGCACCAGGGCGGATCTTTCATTTTTGCTTCAGAGCTTGGCGGAATGATCGCATCGGGTCTTGTCAGTAAGGAAATCGACCGGCATGCGCTCAATCAGTATCTCCAATTCGACTATGTGCCGACGCCGCAGAGCATGCTTCGCGACGTGTACAAGCTTGAGCCAGCGACCATACTTACTTTCAAAGGAGGAGTCATTTCGAAAGAAAGATTCTGGGTACCGCCTGTAAAGCTCTCCTCTTTTGATGAGGAGCAGGCAACCGCTCGCCTTGATGAGGTGTTGAAGGAAGTCGTATCGCGTGAACTGGTTTCCGACGTCCCACTCGGCGTTTTTCTCTCTGGGGGTATCGACAGTAGCACGATCGCCTATTACGCCCAGGCGACAAGTGTACGTCCAATCGAGACATTTTCGATCGGCTTTGATGATCCGTCTTTCGACGAGTCCGCGTTCGCGCGCGAGGTTGCGGCACATCTCGGCACGCATCATCATGAACAAATTATTCATGCCAAGGACGCGCTTGATTTAGTGCCAAAGCTTGAAGAGGTGCTCTCTGAGCCGATCGCAGACGCCTCCATTATCCCAACCCTTTTTCTCTCACGTTTTGCGCGTGAGTCGGTAACAGTCGCGCTTGGTGGCGACGGCGGAGATGAGCTTTTCGCTGGGTATCCGACTTTTCAGGCAGAGCAGTTCTACAGGAGTCTTCCTACACCGCTCCGCCGGGTGCTTCGCAGAGCGGTGGATCGACTTTCCGCGTCGCACGAAAATTTCTCATTCTCATACAACCTGAAGAAATTCTTATCAAGCGATACGGACGATATGGTTAGCCGCCATCTCGAGTGGCTCGGTTCGTTTGATATTCGCGCCCGCACTGCGGTCGAAAGTATTCCTCTTCAGGAAGCAGTCCGGCAGGACAATGTTTTTGCAAACGTCGAGGAGTCACTTAAAGACTTTACGCAGGACGATTTGCAGAACCGGCTCCTCTTTGCGTATGCCCGCAGTTATCTTATGGATCAAGTGCTTGTAAAAGTCGATCGCGCGAGCATGCATTACGCACTTGAGACTCGCGCGCCGTTTCTCGAGTATTCGGTCGTCAATCTCGCATTCTCGCTTCCCTATGAGCTCAAATATCACCTAGGTACTACTAAGTATCTCCTCAAGCGTCTCATGGAAGGGAAGCTGCCGGCGCATATTATATATCGAAAGAAGAAGGGGTTCGGTATTCCGCTCGCGAGTTGGCTCGCCGGTCCTTTGCGTGAATTTTCAGAAGACCTACTTTCGCCTTCAGCCCTTGCCGAGCATGGGCTTTTCGATACGAAGGAAACCAGGCGACTTATCGACGAGCATGCAAGTGGGCGTCGGGATAACCGCAAGGAGCTCTGGAATCTCATGATGTTTCAGTTATGGTATCGGCGTTGGATGCGCTAGACTGACGGATAATATATGCAGGATGTAATGTACGACATCATGTATCAGACCGAGCGTAACCACTGGTGGTATCGCGTGCGACGTGAGCTCATTGCTGAACTCCTAGCGCCGATACGGCAGAAAAAAGGGAAACCACTGCAGGTTCTGGATATCGGATGCGGTACGGGACTTCTCATGCAAGAACTACGGCAATTTGGAGAAGTGCACGGTGTCGATGTGTCGGAACGAGCTGTCGCCTATTGCAAGGAGCGCGGACTCTCTCCCTCTATTGGTTCAGCCGAACTATTGCCATTTCCAGGAGCATCGTTTGATGTAATCATCATGCTCGATGTGCTCGAGCATCTCAAGAATGATGACACTGGCGCGCATGAAGTTCATCGCGTCCTCAGGAAAGACGGGATTGCCATCATTACTGTGCCGGCCTTCCGGTTCCTGTGGGGAGTGACCGACAGAATCAGTAACCATTATCGCCGCTATACGCGGGCTGAACTTGTGCGAGTGCTCGAGGCATCAGGCCTCAAGGTCGAACGGGCGACCTACTTCAACACGCTCCTCTTTCCGGCGATTGCCGCATTCCGCCTCCCGGTGCGTTTTTTCCGTATCCCAGTCAAGTCTGAAAATACGATTGGTGGAGTGTGGATAAATGAGGTACTATATCGGATATTCGCTCTTGAACTGAAGGCCTTGCGACGTTTCAATTTTCCGTTCGGAGTCTCTGCATTAGCCGTCACCTCTAAGAATTGATCATGTCATCAGAACAGCGTTTCGGATACGAGTGGAATCGCTATTCATGGATGGCGTTCAATTATGAACGCCAGTTTCGTAATTGGACGCACCCGTTTACGCCCGTCGATTGGGAAGGGAAGAAGGTACTTGATGCAGGATGTGGCATGGGTCGCAACAGTTACTGGCCGATGCATTACGGTGCCGCATCCATAACCGCATTTGATCATGATGAGCGTTCAGTGACCCGCACCAAAGAGACACTTAAAGACTTTCCGTCAGCAGAGGTTCTGTATAAGAGTGTTTATGATATTGACTGGAAGGACCTATATGACATCACTTTCTCTGTCGGAGTCATACATCATCTCAAGGATCCAAAAAAGGCAGTTGAGCGCATCGTCGATGCTCTCAAGCCGGGCGGAACGTTGCTTATCTGGGTTTACAGTTACGAGGGGAACGAATGGATCGTGCGTTTTGTAAACCCAGTGCGGATTCATATCACCTCTAAGTTGCCGCTTGCGGCCGTGCATGTGTTGTCATATCTCTTCTCTGTCCCGCTCTATCTGTTCGTAAAGTTATTCAAAGGGCCGAGTCCTTATTTCGAACAGTTGTCTCACTTCGACCTCTGGCATATAAACAGTATCGTGTTCGATCAGCTCATACCGGACATAGCAAATTATTGGAAGAAAGACGAAGTCCGAGCTCTCATTCGGGGTCTCTCAGTAACAGGAGTCGAAGTATATCCGACTCCGGAAGGTACCGGATGGATACTGTGCGCTACGAAACAATGAAAGAATTCCCGCGCTTCATTCTGGTTGGTGGTGCCGGTATGCTCGTCAACATGGGTGTTACGTATTTCGGTGTGCAGTATCTCGGATTGTGGTACCTGTGGTCGTTTTGTCTCGCTACGCTTATCGGCTGGACTGTTATTTTCATCGGGAACGTTCTCTTCACCTTCCCGGGGCACGAACGGCATTCGTATGGTCGGAAATATGTAGCTTTTATCACGGGATACTTCGGAGTTTTTTGGGTAAACGTAGCATTTGTCTATTTATTCACTTCCATCCTTTCAATCCATTATTTGATCTCAATTGTAATTAGTACTGTGATTACGACACTGCTTACGTTTACGTTCAGTAAGCATGTCGTCTTTCGTTAGATGTGTATGGAAATACTAAAGCGCCACTGGATTGCATTCATCTTCGCTCTGGGGATCGGCGTGGTGACGGTATCACCTTTCGTGTATTTTCAGACGACCGCAGGATATCAAGGAATTTCAATGATGGGGACGGACGCCGAGGATCACTATCTCGCGCGGATGCAGGAGGTATATGATGGCTACCCCTCTCAGGGAAATGTCTTCTTACCGGATAAGACTGTATTGCCGATAGAGCCAGGACTCGGTGAGTGGCTTGAAGCTCAATTTGGGAAGGTGTTGCATCTTTCGGTAAGTCAGGTTGAAACCGCTGGTAAGTTCATTCTGCCATTCACTATTGCGCTCCTTATATACGCACTCGCGTATACGCTATCGGCGTCACGCGCGGCAAGCGTGCTCGCGTCAATCGCCGTAATGCTTGGTGATCCGTTTATAAGCAATCCGCGCCTGCTTATCGATCTATTACATAGCTCTGTGCCCCAAACAAGTTTCCTGATTTATGCACGTCCTGTATCTCCCGAGATAAGCGCAATATTCTTATTTGGGACACTGCTGATCCTCGCACGCTTGTTCTTTACTCAGATCACGGTCATGTCGCGTGGTCGACGCGTGGCGGCACTTGTTGCGGTAGCGGTACTCACGGGACTTTCGCTCTACGTTTCTTTCTACACTTTTGCATTCCTTGGCGCGCTTGAGCTCATCATGTTTCTGTTCGCGCTCTTTCGTCGAGAGTATCGTCATGCGCTTGAGCTCGGCTTGGCTGGGCTCGGCGGACTCATACTCGCCATCCCATTCGTCATAAATTATCTCTACATCACAGCTGCTCCATCCTATGTATCAGCATCAGAGCGTTTCGGTTTCATCGCGACGCGCACGCCGGTTTTCGGTGTGCTCGTTTTCATCCTCATCGTGGCAGCGCTACTCATCCCGAATCGATTACAGGCCGCTCGAACATTTTTTCTGTACGGTGCGGCAGCGCTCATACTCATTCTGAACCAACAACTGATCACGAATCACGTCCTCCAGGCGGGGCATTTCCATTGGTACGTTACTCGGCCTTTTGTCTGTATCGCAGGAGCAATCTTGTTCAGCGCGCTCGTTGCTCGGTTTGTGCGGCATAAGATAATTTCGTTTGGGTTGTATGGGTTAGTCTGCGGCGTGCTTATATACGGCGCTGTCTTGGTGCAAATCGGGGCCTACCGGGTCGTGTATCCTGTGGCACACGCTGCACAGGCGTACGCATCACTCCTCGCAAGTCTCAACGCGACATCGAGCCCTCAGGTTGTCTGGGCTAACCGCGACCTCTCGAGTTATGTGTCGATCTATACGCACGATGACGCGCCGAATGACAATTACGCGGAATACTATCTCATTCCTGAACAGTACTTCATTACACGATTATTCCTTGAGTACCGGCTGCGCGGCGTGACCCCCATGAATGTGCGCGAAGTCATGACACACGACCGTGCAGATATTTCCGCACGGCTGTTTGGAGTGTATTGGAGAGACGCGGCAGGAAGCTACGCAGCTATCCCGGACGCATTGCTTGACAAGTATGTGCAAGGATATAAAGACACGTATGCTGAATCAATTCTTGCCCGCCTCGCGGCACTCGACGTGACTACAGTTGTGTGGGATACGAAAGCTGATCCCGAATGGAACCTGAATGCGATATTGTCAGTAACTCCGAAAAGGGTCGGACGGTTTGAGATATTCCAGTTGATGAATCAGAAGCCATGACCAGATTTTTGAATATCTTGCGGAACGCTGCTTTCATTGCCACGAGTTACGGCTATATGCTCATGCGTGGGAAGGCTCGACATACGCAAATTGAAGTACGCGCGGTGCTTGTGGTTCAGACCGCAAAGATGGGAGATATGGTGTGCACGACACCAGTCCTTCATGCACTCAAGGAGCGATTCTCGAAAGCACGCGTCGTGGTTTTGGGTGATGCGGTAGGGAAACAGGTGCTTGCGAATAGTTCTTACGTGGATGGATATATTATGGCAGGTGACGGGTTTCTCAAGATTCTCGGTGCGATTCGGCGCGAAGACTTTGACGCGAGCATTATACTTGTTCCAGACGCGCGGGCAATCGCTCTTTCGTTTCTTGGCGGCGTGAAAAATGTCGTCGCGCCAGCAGTGGTCGGTGGCTATTGCCCATGGATGACGAAGACGTACCGATTACTGCTCCGATTGGTATTGAACGTTCCGCACCGCATGGGGCACTACGCGCCATTGGAATACCTGCGGATGCTTAGATCGCTCGGTATTCATACAAGTGACACGACGAAGCATCTAAGTTACTCAGATGAGGCACGCAAAAATGCACTAGTGTTTCTGCGTGCGCATGGCCTCACCGCGAATAAATTTGCCCTCATCTCGCCTTCGGCAGGAAACAAGATAAAGAACTGGCCGGCAGACCGTTTTGCGCGCGTCGCCGAGCATCTCGTGAGTAAGGGGATGCCAGTCGTCGTGATAGGAGGGAAGCGCGATACAAAGGAGGTTGCGACAATGATGCGAGCAGTAGGGAAGTCGAAAGGCATCATCGACGCGTCTGAGAGATTTTCTATCGATGAACTCAAGGCACTTATCGCGCGGGCGGGACTTTTCGTCGCCGTTGATACCGGCCCTATCTACATCGCCGAGGCATTCGGTGTTCCAACGATCTGTATTGTTGGTCCAATGGATGAGCGGGAACAGCCGCCGAGAAGCACGATTCACAAAGTCGTGATTCCTATGCGCACGGCAGCCGCGATTCACATAATGAATGCTCGCGTTTATGATGAACAGGAAGCGCTGCGCCAAACGAGAGCAATTTCAGCAGAGATGATTTGTGAAGTGATAGATGAGTTGATAAAGCCTCAATAATTTCCTCCGTTGATTTATGAAGTTGCGTCAAACAAAGATACAGAACCTATTCGGACGAATCAGTACATATAGTGACTGGTGGAAAGTTATCCCTCCCCTCAATAAATTCTATAATAAGGTATCTGAACATTCGGTAACGTTGCGCACTGGAACTGTCATGCATATACGGAATATTTTCGGATACGATCTCCCAATTCTTTATGAGATTTTCACGAAAGATGAATATAATTTGAATAACCTCATACTCCCTCATGGCGCAGTGGTGTTTGATGTTGGTGCGCATATCGGGTCTTTTTCTGTTGCGGTGCATGACAAATATACAGACGCAGTGCTTATCGCCTTTGAACCCCACCCAGACAATTTCGCTTTTCTTCAAAAGAACGCCCCGTTTGCCCGATGTATCAATAAAGCAATCGCGGGTTCTGCAGGCACGGTTCATTTAGGAGATCATGAAGCGTCCCCCTCATATGCTCTCAGTGATTCTGGGATAGCTGTCGAAGCCGTGACACTCGGGTCACACATCGCTCAAGTACCGCACGTAGATCTATTGAAAGTAGACGTTGAGGGTGCGGAGCGAGAGATTTTTGAAAACCTTGAGCCAGATATGTTAGCGAAGGTCGATAGAATCGTAATGGAGATTCATTCGCCGCATAAAGGGGAGTGGTTCGTCCTCTTATTTGAGAAGGCTGGTTTTGAGGTAGCCATAAAAGATAACATCCTCTTTGCCACGCGAAAGGGTGTTCGATGATATGAAAATCGTTTTTCTTCAGGACGATTTCCCGCCGCACGCGATTGGCGGTGCAGGTATTGTTGCGGCGTCGCTCGCGCGCGAACTCGTGAAGCATGGACATGAACTGACGATCATCACTTCCGTGCAAGATCGTTCTCTCGCAGGTTCTTTCCGCGAAGGCAGTATGCGCATCGAGCGCATCTATTCAGGCTACCAGCGACGATGGCGCTCGTGGCTCTCGCTCTATAATCCCGCGACGGTCGGGAAGATACGGCGTATTCTCGCCGAAGTAAAGCCCGAGATTGTGCATGCTCATAATGTGCACTATCACCTCTCGTATTGGGCGCTGCGTCTCGCGAAGCGGGGAGGTGCGAAAGTGTTTCTCACCGCGCATGACGTTATGCTTTTTCATTACGGGAAGTTGACCGAGTTTATAGACCCGAGGAATCCAGAATGTCGCAAAGATTGGGACTATAGAGTGAATATTTGGCGGCAGCTTCGGGAATATCGATTCTGGTATAACCCGCTCCGCAACCTAACCATTCGGAGACTTTTGAAAAATGTCGATAGAATATTCGCGGTGAGTTCGGCGCTCAAAGACGCACTCGAGAAGAATGGCATCAAGAATATAGAAGTGATTCATAACGGCATCGACATGAACGAGTGGCGGGTGACGCCGACAATCATTGAAGCGTTTGTGCAAAAGCATAAGCTTGAAGAAAAGAAGGTTATTCTATTCGGGGGACGCATTAGTAGCTTGAAAGGAGGAGGAGTGATGCTCGAGGCCTTGCGGGATATTGCTCATTCCGAACAATCTGCAGTTCTACTACTACTCGGTGCACGCGATGCATACGTCGAGAGACTTGAGCGTCAGGCACGAGAGTGGGGAATTGGCGCGCACCTCATTTCAACAGGGTGGCTCTCAGGTGATGAATTGCATGCGGCGTATCACGCTGCCGATGTTATCGTGATCCCATCTCTTTATCTTGAGCCGTTCGGAATGATTGCACTCGAAGCTATGGCATGCGGAAAGCCGGTTGTTGGAAGTTGCTTGGGCGGTACCATAGAAATAGTCGTCGATGGCGAGACGGGGTATCTCCTCAACCCCTACGACATAACCAGTCTCGCTAGACGAACGGTTGATCTGCTTCGCGATAAAGAGAGGCGAGATCGCTTCGGCAGGAACGGTCGCACGCGCGCGGCGGAGTATTTCTCCACTGATAAGTGGTGTAGACAAATACTTTCTGCGTATACTGCTATACGATGATTGAGTCTTCACGCAACCTTTCTGTTCCCGTGGCGCTTATCCTGGCGCCGAGGATGGAGACAGTGTCGCGCGTGCTTGCTGCGATTAAAGCGGCGCGTCCCGTGAGATTCTATGTCGTCGCTGATGCTGGTTGGTCACCAGAGACTGAAGAGGGTTTCAAGAAGGTGAAGGATCTTATTGCGACCATTGATTGGTGCGACGTGCATACTGACTATGCTGAAAAGAACATGGGCGCGAAGATGCGGCTCGCAACTGGCATCAGTTGGGTCTTTGAGCATGAGGAACGTGCCATTATCCTCGAGCATGACTGTCTGCCTCATCCGTCGTTTTTTCGATATTGCGACGAGCTTCTTGAATGGTACAAAGATGATGAGCGCGTCATGCATATCGGTGGCAGCAACTTTTTCAAAGCACTGAAGTCGAAATTCGAGAGCTCTGATAGTTATTTCTTCACCGCGGTTCCGCATATATGGGGGTTCGCGACATGGCGGCGCGCATGGAAACATTATGACGTGAAGGTTGCGAAGTGGCCGGAGGCTCGCGCAAGACGCATGCTGTACGATATTTTCCACGATGATGCCGTAGCATATCGATGGGAGAATAGGCTTCAAGAATATTACGAAGGACGTATTGAATCATGGGATGGTCAGTGGACTTTCGCCATACTCTCTCAGGGCGGGCTGAGCATAAATCCGAGTGTAAATCTCGTGAGCAATATCGGATTCGGTTCGCAGGCATTATCATGTAAGGACATAGATAGTCCTCTTGCGAATATGCCGACAACGCCAATCGGCTTCCCGCTCGTTCATCCGCCCTTTATGATCGTCAATCAAGAAGCCGAGTTTTATCTCAACCGAGATTTATTCCGCATAAGCCGTACCCGCCTGCAGCGTCTTAAATGGCGTCTCAAGAAGATGCTTCCTCGTTTCTATGCGTTGATAAAACATCTTTCTGGGCGTCCGATTGATTCGGTACGGCCTTCTTTACGTGAGCAATCATGGAATCATCGTTAATCCATTTTTCTCCCATGAGTTTACTCATCTTGTCGATTACAAGAAGCAAGAGCGGATCGATTTTATCTTTGTGTATACCAAGCGCATAGTAGAGGCTGCGCACTGTTCCTTTCGCGGAGCCGATTTTTTGCACGTTGATAATAGATAGTCCACATTTGGTACAAAGCTTTGTGAGCGTCGAAGGAGAGAAGTGGTATAGATGTCGCGGTATCTCAAGCGGGAAAAAGTTGCTCCTAAATATCTTGAATTTTATGGAATTTATATTGGGAACTTCAATGGCCATCTCTCCATCCAGCCTGAGCAGAGTAGTGAGCATTCGTAAAGTTGCAACAGGATCGTTTACATGTTCTAGAACGTTGTTTAGATAGATACGATCGAAGCTTTCGTGCTCGAAATACGAGCCGATTGCATCTGGAGTGTCGAGAATGATGGGAATGTCGTGCCCGATGGATTTTATTTCTTTGTTCGTTGATATGTCGAACCCATGTAGTTCCCAAAGTGGATGAGCAAGACGCATTGAAAGTAGAAATCGCCCGCTCCCGCATCCAAAATCTAATACGCGCAATCGGGAAGTATCTGATGATATTTCATTTGAAGAGGATGTAGATGGAGAAGATGGGGGGGTTATGAGTTTTTTTATTCCTTTAAGAAATTCTAATAAACGATTCTCTTCGAGGACTTTATATTCCGGCAAGTATGAAGGATAGTGCGACGGGTAGTATTTCACGAGCTCCTCCATGGTTGGCTGCGGGTTGAGATAGACAAGTTCACAAACGCGGCAGCGAACCAACGTGAATTTTGTGTTATCCACCCGAATATATTTATCATAGCTTGTCAGAAGCTTCTTAGAATTTGTGCTCCCGCAGATGGCACAAGAGATAATATTCATACCTCAGGCCCTTACAAGGATATCTTGTAATTGTGTAACGAAATCATTTGCACGATGAAAGATGGTGTGCTGTGCGAACACTTCTCGCTGGGCGACTATTGCTCTTTGTTGCCCATAGATCGGGTTCTGCATAATATTCCTGAAGTGATTGGTAAATTCCTCTCCCGTTTTACATACGAATAGGGCGTTTTTGCTGTAAAGTTTCGGCAGGAGTTTCGGAGTGTCAATAAGTTGTGGCAATCCGCACATGGCGAGGTGATGCGTTCGTTCGTTTACTTCGCATGCCCACTCTATCTGTTCCGGAAGGTGGAAGTTAAACCCAACCTTGCTTCGTGCATAAAGATAACGATCACGATCACGATCAAAACGGAATTCTTTCACATGTCTCCATCCGATTCCATGAATGAATCCTGGGTAACGGGAGGTAATTTCTCCTGCAAGACGGGAATACATCGGCCCCTTTGTCCAGTGCGCCGAAGAGAGGAAGCAATAATCAACGTCTCGCGTAATCTCTGGAAGAGGGTAGTAGTGGAGCGGGTTCGCACCAAACGGCAGTGAAAGCAAGGGGTAACCGCGTTCGAAGAACGGTCGATATTCTTTCCGGATACGTGTGTACTCAGGATCTCGGAAACTGAAATAGAAATTGATTCCGTGTTCTTTTGCCCAATCGAGACGAGGAATAAGAGGTGGATTCCCGATCTCCTCCTCCTCAATTCGCGCATTGAGTCCAATATACAGTTCACGCGTTTTCCGATAGGCAGCAATAGCTTGCCAATCGATTTGATCGATGTATACAGGCACGTCGGTTGAGAGGAGAAATGTCGGATGGAAAATCTCGAGTGCTTCTTTCACGTCAGATCTCCACCCAAGTTTGTAGGCTGGTATGCCTATGAAATCAAGAGATTCTATAAGATTCGAATAGAAAGAGAAATGCGCGGGCGACACGGAAGGATCTGGTACCTGTATAAGAATCCGAATACCAGATACGGCAGAACGTTTGTCGCGGAACTCGGTCTCAACACGCTTTTTGAGTTCATATCCTTGGCGAACGATTGGGTCAGATGATCGCTCGTATTTCTCAGGCATTTCTAAAATATCTTTCTTTGCGAGACTCTGCTCTGCCCAAGAAAGTATTTCTTGATGGCGTGAGATGGTTCTCGAATTTATGCTGTGTTCGAAGTTATAAAAAGGCCACGTTGGGTCCGGTTTCCGGAGAATCTCTTTGAGAACGTGCTTTACGAAGCGTATGAAATACTCCATGTCCATATTGAATCAGGGTTCCTTTTTTGAGGAATATGCATACAGAATGTAATTGAGATATCCGCCCCCTACTTTTATAATGACGCGTGAGACTACTAATCCGAGAAGCCCCCAAAAAATAACTCCTATGAGCATAGTTGCAATTTGAAAAACGGACAGCGCGATACTTGTTATGTATTGTTCTCGTATCTTCTTTTTCGCAACAAGATAAACACCCGCAGGACTAAAACTGAGAGAAAGAATGGACAGCGCATAGAGTTGCGAGTAAGGGATGGCATCTGTGTAATTAGGGAAAAAGAACGCATAGAAATATGGTGCGAGAAGGATATAGAGCACCACGAACGCAAGACTCGATATAAAAAGCCATACAATTTTATTGCGCATCCCGGATTTGATTTCTGCGGTTGAACGACCAGCGAACTTCGGGAGAAGCATATTGCTTAGTGTCTTGATTGGGCCCTTGGTCTGATCGGGAATTGCGACGGAGAAATTATAGATAGCGAGTTCGACGGGGCCGACGAAATGGAAGAGAAGAATCTGATCAATATTACCGGCGATGGTGCTGAGAATGCCCATGAGTGATAGATGTTTGCCGTAGGTAAGCATCTCAGGATCGGTCTTTGCTGGATCTGGTTTATAGACTCGTACGACACGACGGTAGAGCCAGTAGGTTGCAATTGTGTTGCCGACGAAGTAGACGGCAGCAATGATGAGCGGATCGTGCGTGAAAAGGATGGTGCCAGCAAGTGCACCGATAGCAAACAAGTTCTCTATGATATCGAAATAAATGGATGAGCGGGCAAAATCTTTCTTTGCGCTTAGAAATACACTGGCCAGATTAGCACTGGAAAGGAAAGGAGAGAGTGAGCCACCGATGAGAACTCCGAATGCGAGCGTCGGGTTACCTTGGAAGAAATAATAGATAGCGAGCGCGAATGCTCCCAGAAATATAAGTACGCTCCAACGGATATTGAGCCAGAAACCCTCAAAAAGAGATCCATCAAATCCGCGCGCGACAGATTGAAATACGGCGGTTCCGATACCAGTGAGTGAGAATGAGGAAAGTATAGCGACAACAGCAAGAATATATTTGTATTGTCCATACACCTCTTTCGGAAGAAAGCGAGCAACAAGAATGGCAAAACCGAAAACGGTAATCGAGGTCACCACCTGTCCAGTAATTGACCAGAACCCGCCACGAGTAAGGTACACCATATCGGTCTTGGTGTATTTCTCGCTCCAGCGAAGTAGGCGAAGGAGACGGTATTTTAAGCTAGACATATTTTTTATGTATAGAGTATAAACAGATACTCGTGCTGCTATCGTACCACTTAGACTGGAACAGGGGATGGCGTAGCGGAGGTTTCAACAGACCGTAAGAGACATGCCAATCAATCGTCTATACTGTATAGAGTTAACGTATACTTACGTATAGTAATAATCATATATTTAAACTGTATGAAGAATTATATTTATGGATTCGGGGCAGTTGCGTTTGCGCTCGCCATGAGCGGATTACCAGTGGCGGCTAGCGCTGATAGCAATGGTAGTGATGGGCAGAGCGGTTTAAGTGTGGGTGCAGAAATAACGGCACAAGTGCAAGGCGGGGACACTTCAGTGAGTGCCTCAACAAGCGTTTCGGCGCGTGTCGGAGAGGGGCATGGGTCAAGTATCACGGGTTCTAAAGAGGGGAGTAAATCGAATCAATCATCTCATGTGGGTGAACAGAGGCGAGAAGGTACACAGCACGAAATTGAGAAGACACTTGAGATAATGAGTGAAGATCTCCCGTTTTCTCTTGAGAGCACGACGACTGCGGCACTTTCGTTCGGACAATTGAAGTCGTCAATTGAAGCGCGTCAGCGGGAACTTGACCAGGAGGAGGCAAGTTCTTCACCGGAGACGCGGAGCATCATGAAAAATGAGAATCCAGTGCGTCTTGCAGTGCATTCGCTTCTCGCCTCAAAGGATTTGCTTGGTGGAATCGGTGGTCAGGTGTCGGCAATAGCACGACAGATGAATTATTCGATCGCATCAACGACAAGTGCTGAAGCACAGATACAGTCACGTGGCTTCCTCACCAAGCTCTTTTTCGGCGGTGATACTGCCGCAGCGCAAGTCATTACAGAACAAGTCACACAGAATCAGCAGCGTATCGACGATCTCACAAAACTGCTTGCGCAGGCAAATATTTCAGTCAACGTGCAAACAATTCTGAAAGCCCAAATAACGGCCTTACAGGAAGCACAAGCGCGTTTGCAAGTTCTTGCACAGCAACAGCAGCACATGTGGGGCCTCTTTAGTTGGAGATTTTAATCTGAAGTATCTAAACCACTCTAGAAAGATCAGGTCTTATCAAAACACACAACGCCATGCCAGAACATAGCGTTGCGTGTTTTGATATATGGTATAGTTTCCTGCATTATGCAGAGTAGCGGTGGAATCGCCAAGCAGATTGCAAGATGGATAGCGCTCGGGGCGCTCTTTCTCATACCGCTTACGCCGCTTCTTATCGCGAATAGTTACTTTTTTCCTTTCATCACCGGAAAGACATTCTATTTCCGTATTCTAGTTGAAATAGTGGTCGCAGCATGGGTTGTACTCGCTCTTTTGGACAAGGAATACCGTCCACGCTTTTCACTCATTGGCGCAGCGGTCGTTTGTTTTGTCGCATGGATGTTTGTTGCGGATCTTTTTGCGATAAATGTCGCAAAAGCCTTTTGGAGCAATTTTGAACGCATGGAAGGCTGGGTACTTCTCATACATTTACTCGGATTTTTCCTCGCCTCTAGCGCAGTGCTACGTGTGGAGAAAAAATGGCGCGCATGGTTTCTCGCATCAGTCGCAGTTTCGGTCCTTGTTTCCGGGTACGCGTTTCTGCAGCTCGCCGGCAACATTCCGATAAACCAAGGTTCAACACGTATTGATGCGACCTTGGGGAACTCAGCATATCTGGCGATCTATTTCCTTTTCAATGTGTTTATCGCGCTTTGGCTCGCATTTACCGAGAAATATCCCTGGCTTAAATGGTCGCTCATCTCACTCGCTGCCGTAGAGGTGGTTCTAATTTTTTATACCGAAACACGCGGTACGGTGGTTGGACTAACTTTGGCATTTGGTCTCGCGATGCTTTTGACAGCACTCACCGCAAGCAAGCGTATTCGTCGTATAGCGGTATTTGCACTCATTGGTCTCGTGCTTCTCGTGGGTGGATTCTATCTTGCCCGCCATACTCATTTCGTTGAAAGCAATCACACACTACAGCGTATCGACTCGATTTCGCTCGCCGCTGGTCAGACTCGTTTCACCATATGGCATATGGCATTTGAAGGATTTCTTGAACGTCCTATCGTCGGGTGGGGGCAGGAGGGCTTCAACTATGTTTTTAACAAATTCTACGATCCATCTTTGTACACGCAAGAACAATGGTTCGATCGGGCGCATAATGCGTTTATCGATTGGCTTATCGCGGGCGGTGCTCCAGCGTTCCTGCTCTATCTCTCACTTTTTGGATCCGCATTGTTTTTGCTTTGGAAGAATTCTGAACTTTCGCGTCCCGAACGGATCATATTTACTGCAGCGCTTACCGGATATGCCGTTCATAACTTTTTTGTTTTCGACAACCTGTATTCCTACGTCTACTTTTTCGCAATCCTCGCATTTATCGATTCCCAGATTGCGCGTCCTATAAATAGACTCGAACATGCGCCAGTGCTTTCCGCAATGGATGGCGCAACCTACGCACTCCCGATTGCTGCTGTAGTCGCCATTGCGCTTATTTGGACCGTGAATATTCCGGGCATGGAAGCCGCATCCGAGCTTATTGTGGCCATATCACCAACCGCACTTGATCCCACAACGCAAACCCCGGAACTTTCTGCAGAAAATATAGCGACTTTCGAGGATTTGGTAAAACATCCAGCCTTTGCCGCGCAGGAGATACGCGAACAATTAGTCTCTACCGCAGCAACAATCGCACAAAGTTCATGGGCGACTGAAGCGCAGAAACAACAGATTGTCTCGCTCGCAATTAACGAAATGGAAAAGCAAGTCACAGCGTATCCACTTGACGCACGTGAACGTCTGGAACTTTCCTATGCCTATCATGCAGCGGGAGACAATGCTGATGCACTCAAACAGATTCAAGCGGCGATTGCGCTTTCTCCGGCCAAGGAGGAGTTTTGGATTGAGGCAGGTATAACCGAATGGGATCTGGGGAATGTGAAGGCAGCACAGTCTGATTTCGATACGGCATATGCACTCGGCCCGGAATTTCAAGGTCTCGCGAAGTATGCCGCAGCCGGAGATATTGCAGCCGGTAACACGACAATAGCCGACCACATACTGATTGGCACATACGGTACGACAACCATAGATAGTAATATTCTTATGGATGCATATTATCGTGCCAAGGACTGGCCGCGCCTTATAGATATATTGAAACTTCGCACGAGTGAACCTGGCGCGAATGTTACCGCATGGTTCAACCTTGCGGGCGGTTATTATACTGCGGGTGATAAAACGAATGCCATTGCCACTATCAAAGAGGCAGTCAAGTTGTTCGCGGGAGTTCCTGGAGTAGCTTCTTCAGGGGCAGCGGCTATTGCACAAATAAGAGGGAACACAGTGGGACAATGAGCGTTGGTCAGGTTTCAGAAAATATTCCAATTGCGCCATTCACAACGCTCGGTGTGGGCGGCACAGCGCGCTTCTTCATGGAGGCGCAAACGGATAGAGATGTTGAGAGCGCGGTGGCGTTTGCGCAACAGCATACGCTTCCGCTTTTCCCTCTCGGGGAAGGGAGCAACATACTCGTACCGGACGCCGGCGTCAAGGGTGTTGTGTTGAAGATGTCTCTTCAGGACATACGTATCGAAGAAGATGGCGACAGCGTATTGCTTATCGCGGGAACGGGAGTTCCCTGGGAGAAAGTTGTGAGTGAAGCAGCAGCACGTGGTGTTTTTGGCATCGAAAATCTCGCCGGCATTCCAGGCTCCATGGGAGGTGCCGCAGTACAGAACATTGGTGCATATGGTGCGGAGTTCGCCAACACATTTGAATACGCCGACACTATCGATAGTACAACCAGTACACAGAGACGAATTAATCGAGCTGATGCGTCATTTGCGTATCGGACAAGCATTTTCAAGAAAAATCGTTCTCTTATTATCACACGTGTGGCACTGCGTCTTGCAAAGCAGGCGACACCGAACACTGCTTATGCCGATCTTGAAAGTGCGCGCGCGAAAGGTGTACCGCTTACTCTGCCAATTGATATCGTACGTGCGGTACGTTCTATTCGCGCACAAAAATTTCCACGAGGTGCTGGAGAGGGAACGGCAGGTTCATTTTTTAAGAATCCCGTCTTACCACAGGCAAAGTTTTATGAACTTGCAAAAAATTTTCCTGACATGCCAGCGTTTCCTCAGAAGGATGGTATGGTAAAAATATCACTCGCGTGGCTGCTTGATCACGTGCTTTCACTCAAAGGATTTTCTATCGGTCGAGCGCGATTATATGAAAAGCAACCTATCGTTATTGTTGCGAGTGCCGGCGCTCGTGCTGATGAGGTTGACGCACTTGCTACCGAGGTTGAGCGAAAAATTTTTATTGCAATCGGTATTCGCATTGAACGTGAGGTTGAGATGTTCGGTTCGTACGAGTAATGTGTGCGAAAAATAATCTGCAAATTTTAAAAAGTTATCCACACTTCATAATTTTTTTTCACATAAAAATTATTTACGCGCGATAATGAAACACAGAAACGTTTGTGTATAAAATTTTTAATGCACAGACGGGTCGACATATCAATCATTATATAATTCGCAACCACCATGGCAAAAAAGCGTAAGGTCGTGAAAAAAACCACCACGAAACGCAAGACCACAAAGCGAAAGGCAACGAAGCGTAAAACTACAAAACGCAAGGTTGCAAAGCGTCGTCGCTAGCCCGGTTTCGTTTTTTAAAACATACGTTCACCGATGTCGGTGAACGTATGTTTTTGAGAGCAAGTAAGAATACTTATATGATTTTAGCTGGTGCAGCTTGTCATTTCGATTCTAGACGGGGATTATGGCGTGACCTTTCGGAACTCTGTGAAGAGTAAAAGGACCCAACCCTTCTTTTAGGCTGTTAGAAGACAAAGTGGTATAGTTGTATGACAATGTTCGGGCTTTCCAGCTTTTTTTCAAAAAACCAATCCGCAGCCTTTCTCAAGGCCGCGGCGCCATGTGTGGCCGCAGTAAACAAGTATTCCGAGGAGTTTTTAGAACTTTCCGATGATTTGATACGTGCTCGGTTAAACGAAGTGCAAACGCGGTCACGGGCTATGGGCGCGACAGATGTTTCGGATCTCCCTCTTGTGTTTGCGCTCGTACGTGAAGCATCCCGTCGCACGTTGCATCAACCACACTTTGACGTGCAAATAATCGGTGGTCTTGCGCTTGCAGAGGGGAAGATTGCCGAGATGCGCACGGGTGAAGGCAAGACGCTCGTTGCAACGCTTCCCGCAACTTTTCATGCTCTCTCAGGCAAAGGTGTGCAGATTGTTACGGTTAACGATTATCTTGCTCGCCGCGATGGTGCTTGGATGGGACAGGTGTATCATTATCTAGGTCTTACCGTCGGCGTCGTGACGAGTACGGGTGCATATCGCTATGATCCGTCACATACAGCAAAAGAATTAGATCGTGAACGCGATTCAGAAGGTTCTTTCAGGGTGTTTTATGACTATCTTCATCCCGTGGATAAGCGCGAAGCCTACGCGGCCGACGTTACATACGTAACCAATAATGAGCTCGGTTTTGATTATTTGCGCGATAACACTGCGTACGTTGCGGGACAAATCGTGCAGCGAGACTATCAGTACGCAATCATTGACGAGGTGGACTCCATTTTGATTGATGAAGCGCGCACGCCACTCATCATCTCGGGTCCGGCGGGTGATTCGAAAATGCTTTACGAACGTTTCTCCAGCATCGTTAGCAGTATGCAGGAAGGTACTGATTATACGGTTGATGAGAAACAGAAAGCGATTCAAATGACAGAGGCAGGTATGCACATGGCTGAAGCCGCGCTTGGCCTCGAGAATCTCTACACCGAAGGTGGTATGAAGTATGCACATCACCTCGAGACAGCCGTTCGTGCGAAGGCACTTTTCCATAAAGACAAGGAATACATCGTTCGCAATGATGAAATCATCATTGTGGATGAATTTACAGGAAGGCTGCAACCCGGTCGTCGCTGGTCGGAGGGCTTGCATCAGGCTATTGAGGCAAAAGAAGGTGTGCGAGTGCAAGAAGAAACGCGTACGTATGCGACAGTGACGTTTCAAAACCTCTTTCGTATGTATGGGCGCCTTGCGGGTATGACCGGCACGGCGTTGTCCTCAGAGGAGGAATTTTATACAGTTTATAAGCTTGAAGTTGTAGCGGTACCGACCAACAAACCGGTTACGCGTAAGGATTATGATGACCTCATATTCCAAACCCGTTCAGGAAAGTATCGGGCAGTTGCGCGAGCGATAAAGGAACGTCATTTAAAAGGACAGCCGGTACTTATTGGTACGGTCTCCATTGAAGACAATGAGACGGTCAGTACGTATCTCACGAATGAGGGTGTACCGCACGAAGTTTTGAATGCAAAAAACCATGAGCGCGAAGGCGAAATCATTGCTGAAGCCGGAAAGGAGGGCAGGGTGACTGTCGCAACGAACCTCGCCGGTCGTGGTGTAGACATAAAGCTTGGCGGCGCACTCGCGACGAGCGAAACACGCGCCGCAGTTATCGCAAAAGGTGGTCTTGCTGTGATTGGTACCGAGCGACATGATGCACGTCGTATCGACAATCAGCTGCGCGGTCGTTCAGGTCGTCAAGGTGATCCAGGGGAAACGCGTTTTTATGTCTCACTTGAGGATAAGCTCATGCGTGTCTTTGCCGCTGAAACTCTAAAGAAGGTAATGGGCCGTTTTGGTATTCCAGAAGATGAGCCGATTGAAAGCGCAATGATTACCCGATCCCTTGAAACCGCACAGAAACGTATTGAGGGTTTCAACTTTGACTCGCGTAAACAGATTCTCGCGTATGACGATGTAATGAACACGCAACGTCTTGCGATTTACGCGCGCCGGCGGGCGGCACTACTTGGAAGCGATGAGAAAGTAGAGGAGCTGATCCATACGTTTATTCAGGACGGAGAAACAATTCAGACTATGTTGAACGCGAGGAAGACTGAGCTTGGTGACGCATTTGCTCCGAATCTGCGTCGGCTGCTCTTGCAGACTATCGATACATTCTGGCTCGAACATCTTGAGACCATGGACTACCTGCGTCGTTCAGTATCGCTCCGAGCATACGGACAAAGGGATCCGCTTATCGAATATCGACGCGAGGGTCTCATACGTTTTCGTCAGCTCGAAGAGGGTATTAGAAAAATGGTTATAGAATCGATACCGCGTATTCAACCTACTGATGATGCACGCATTCGTGCTGAAGAAGAGAAGGTGCATGCAGCGCTCGTTATTGCGGGGAAGGAGGGGGATAGTGATGCCGTCCAGACACCTTTAGTCAAGGCGCATGAATATGGTCGTAATGATTTCGTCACCCTCAAGAAAGATAACGCAATTCAGACACTTAAATTCAAAAAAGCTGAACCCTTACTTACTGAAGGTTGGGAGATTGTGAATGAAAGTTAGATATGGCATTTGTTGACGAGGTAAAGATACATGCGGAGTCAGGGAAGGGTGGTGATGGTGTTATCCGTTGGTTGCGCACTAAAGAATCCGCGCGTGGTGGCCCCTCAGGCGGTGATGGCGGAAGAGGCGGTGATATTGTTCTCGTTGGTGTGCGTGACTTGTCAGCCCTTTCCTATTATCGGCATAAGAAAAAATTTCATGCGAAAGACGGTGAGGCGGGGAAGGGAGAATTAAAACACGGTGCAAACGGAGAAGATACCTTTCTTAAGGTTCCGATTGGAACACTTGCGCATGTTTTTGAAACTGGCAAGGAGTATGAGATCACTAAGGAAGGCGAACATATAGTTATCTTTCGTGGTGGGAATGGGGGTCTCGGTAATGCGCGTTTCAAGAGCTCAACGAATCAAAATCCATTTCAACAAACGGTTGGAAAGGAGGGTAAGGGCGGGAATATAGAATTCATCCTTAAGATTATCGCCGACGCTGGACTCATTGGGCTCCCCAATGCCGGGAAATCATCACTTCTTAATGCGCTTACCAGAGCAAAGTCGAAAATAGGCGCATACCCGTTCACAACGCTTGAGCCAAATCTCGGTGATTTTTATGGACATATCATTGCTGATATACCTGGACTTATCGAAGGCGCCTCGTCTGGACGAGGTCTGGGAATTAAGTTTCTTAAACATGTGGAAAGAACAGGTATCCTAATACATCTCGTCTCGGCTGACCAAGATGACCCAATCGCCGCATATAGGGAAGTGCGCAAAGAAATAGAACTATTTGGGCATGAGATTTCAAAGAAGCGAGAAATAATTGTTCTATCAAAAATTGACCTCGTTTCTTCGCAAGAGTGCGAAACAAAGATTCAGCTGCTTTCTCGAGAGATAGGTAAGGAAGTGCTTTCGGTATCACTTGAAAATCAAGTGGTTCTTAAGGAATTTTCGAAGCACCTTTCAAAAATTCTTAAGAATATAGAGTAGATACTTACTATCGTGGGGTAGAGACACAAAGAGAGAATAAGGAGCTATGGTGTGGACTGTTTCCCGTTTTCTGTTTACTCTATGGAGATATGTATCTCCCCACCATCGGTCTTGAGATTCATGCGGAACTCAAGACACGAACTAAGATGTTCTGTACATCCGCAAATGATCCTGACGAAACACGCCCAAATGTAAATATATGCCCGGTCTGTATGGCGCATCCGGGCACTTTACCGGTTATCAATCACGATGCGGTGCGACACATTCTCCGCATAGGAAGTGCAATTAAAGCTACGTTTGCAAATTTCAGTGAATTTGATCGCAAGAGTTATTTCTATCCGGACATTCCGAAGGGCTATCAAATTAGTCAGTATATGCATCCCTTGGTTACGGGTGGGGAACTTTCGGGTGTTGCGATTACACGTGTTCACCTCGAAGAGGACACAGCGCGCTCGATACATACGGCCGGGAAGAGCCTCATTGACTTCAATCGAGCGGGTATTCCGCTCATGGAGCTTGTTACTGAGCCAGTAATACGAGACGCAGAGACTGCCGGACGTTTTGCGCGCGAATTACAGCTGCTTCTGCGTACACTTTGCGCAAGTGAAGCGAACCTTGAAAAGGGCGAGATGCGTATAGAAGCGAACATTTCCGTATCAAATAAAGAGGGTTTTTTGGGTACAAAAGTTGAGGTAAAAAATTTAAACTCATTTCGTTCTGTTGAACGGGCTATTGCGTTTGAAATAGATCGGCAAATCGCGCTCATTGAAGAAGGCGGGAAAGTAGCACAAGAAACACGTGGATGGGACGAGGTAAAGCAAGCCACATTCCACCAACGTTTTAAGGAGGGGAGTGCTGATTACCGGTACTTTCCGGAGCCAGATCTTCCCAAACTGCTTCTTTCAGAGAAAGAAGAATTTTCTCCAGAAATAATACAGGCGTCATTACCAGAACTCCCGTGGGAACGTCGTGCGCGTTATATACACACCTATTCTCTGCAAGAGAGTGACGCGATGTATCTCTGTGCAGATCCGGAACGCGCTATGTTTTTTGATGCGGTTGTCGCGGCCCTCGGAGAAAATACCAAACTTGTTTTGCTCGCTACGAACTATATTGTTTCAGACCTTGCGGGTATATACGCAAAACGAGGGAATGAAGGATATGCGGCGCTCAATCCTAAGGCTTTTGCAAGACTCATTCGCCTCATCAGTACCGGTGATCTCTCCTCACGCGGGGCTAAGGATACATTACGGATTCTTGTTGAGCACGGAGGTGATCCAGAGGCCATAGCGAAAGAGCACGGCCTCACCCAGATGCGTGATACGGAGACTCTCCAACGCATAGTTGAAGGGGTGCTTGTAAAAGAAGTAAAAGCTGTTAACGAGTATCGTGCAGGGAAGGAGACCGCCTTACAGTACTTGTTAGGGAGAAGCATAAAGGCAACTAATGGCGCGGGTGATCCGGCTATCTTAAGAGACCTGATTTTGAAGGAGATAAATCGTATAGGATAATTTGAGTGTTCCTGTGCATAACATTTTCATACCAGCCGAGATATGTATATACTATAATTATGAATGAGATTCTCATAGACGATAGAAAGTATATATCGTCAAAGCGAGCTGCAGAAATAACTGGTTATGCCAAGGATTATATCGGACAACTTTGTCGCGAAGGGCGGGTCCCGGCACGCCTTATCGGACGAAGTTGGTATGTTCTTGAAACAGCGATTCATGATCATCG
Source organism: bacterium (assembly GCA_021833245.1). GTDB lineage: Bacteria > Patescibacteriota > Minisyncoccia > Phycocordibacterales > Phycocordibacteraceae > C7867-001. The sequence continues at coordinate 53,727 of JAKBGA010000002.1, forward strand.
TTTTGGTAAACAAAAGATCGAGGCAGAACCTTCTCAAACAATAGTTCCTAACTCGGATTTACAAGCGACCTGGGAATCACCACGTTATGAGGCATCTCCAGTCGAAACATTCCTTTCACAAAAAACGGATGAATATCCGTTAAATAAAACGCAAGTTCAGGGTGAAGTATCGAAAAATCTCCAAGATTCTTGGCACGCATGGTTTAACAGTGCTGTAAAAAAAGAAACTGACTCCTCCGAAATACACGAAGATGTAAAAAAAGAAGAGTTTGATGAAAAGCAAAGTGTAGTAGAAGAGGAAGAAATAAGTGTTCCCATCCACACGCTACATGGACAGCCGCCCAGGGAGCTCTTACCAAGACGCAATATTAAGATTGAGTTCCCAATGCCAAATAGGGGTGATGGTCTTGAGGAAGTGCAGAGGAGAAATGGGAGGGGGGGAGTTTTGAGAGTGGTCCGGGTATTTGGATCGTTACTTGCGGCAATATCGATCATTCTTGCTGTCATAAATACTGGATATTTTGATAATTACCTAATCTCGTATAGTCAAGTATATATAATTTCAGGAATTTCTTTGTACAGTAAATAGCTTATTTACTAAATTTCTTGTCTTGTTTACACGAGTTAGTAAACTATAAATAGTTTTAAGGAAATTTCTGATCATCTATATTTTAAATATAATATACAGCGTTGAACCCTATACGAGAGTATTTATTGCATCAAGGATATTTATCTATGAAAATTAAAATAATCTCGCCTATTTAAAAAATTTAATCCTAATATACGATTGGTCATTTATTGTAATAAATAGCATCAGGAATAAGTAATATAATGCTAGTTAGTTCGTATATAGAGATTATTATCTACAGCAAATAAGGGGAGTTATTTTCATGACCATACTCTGGTATTTTGATCGTTCGAATTTCCTGAATACAATTAAATTAATTCCTGATTTAAATATACTTTGAATAAAACTAGGCGTATGTGGAATATGTTTGGATAAAAATCTCGTTCCTAGTTAGAATTTTCTATATAAATTTATATGAAAGTAGAATTCAAAATTTGTTTTGATGAACATTGATTAATTATCCACAGTATTTTCTAGGTGATGCCGGAGTATCAAGTTATTATTTAGATAATTCGGCTATCCGACATGGATGCTTTACTTAAAGGAAATTTAATACCGACAAAAGATGCTGCAGATATTTCTGGATATACTTCGGATTATCTCGCACGGCTCGCTCGCTCTGGAAAAATCATTGGTAAAAAAATTGGACACAGTTGGTTTATTGACGAAGAATCACTCGAACGTTTCTCTGGACAACAAAAAGATCGCAAGATTGATTACACGCGGTCTCTCGCACAAATACGTGGGGCAGAATATCGCGCGCACCGTTCTTCCATCAATCATCAGGTTCCCATAGTCTCGGTAAATAAATTTCCATACCAACGACTTGACGTCGCGAAAATTCCACCCAGATCCAGTATCTTCGCACTCTCGATAGCGACATTAGTCCTTATTTTTGCCGCACTTATAGCACAATCCGTAATTATCCCACAACTGGCGGATGGGGCGGTATCGTTCGCGCATGGAATTTATTCCGGATTCAGTACGGTACTTGATGGTGTAGCACCCAGCGCATCGAAAATCGATACGGCGGATTTAGGGGTACGTGGACAGCCTACAAATATCACGATACGCAATCCATTATCATTTACGCCCACTACACCAACACCTTCTTTTTTCTCTGAAAGTACGCCGATCCCATTCCCGTCACTTGTTTACACGCCGGTCATTTCCACCGCATCCACATTTCTTTCTGACGAGAATTTACGTTCTTCTATTATGTTGTCTGCTGCCTACACCTTCCTCACTAATCCGTCACTTGTCGTAAACGCACTTAAGCATACATTCGTTGCACTTGGTTCGGTAATCATTAATACGACGCATCTTGCAATACATGCTGACGTTATGTTCGCATATGATCTTGCCGCCGCCGCCCCAGAAAGTGCACAAATTACCATCACGTTTGTTGGTGACATTGGGGATACGCTCATTGGGACTACTGTTCGCGTGCCCGCGCTTGTCGCTGCACTCTACTTAAACACGGTAAGTATGCCTGCCACTCTTGCACCGGGAATTGCGAGTGCAGTTTTTGATACAGAATATGCAGCTGCCACACGATTTGTCGCGTTTACAAACATCATTACCTCGCAGTACCTTGCGTTTATTTCTGGTACTGGCCATCTCGTATACAAAGGCGCGATAAACACATCCAGGCTCACGGACGCTACGCTGGTATCTTTATCTCACGCACCTTCAGTAGCCGAAAATGTGTACCTCGGAATTCTCGGTAAAAGTGCTTTTGCACTTAGTTCGTCCAGTGGAGAAAATACGGCTCGTATAAGCCCTACATCAGCGTTTGCCGCGGTACTCCCCATGCTTTCTGTAGGAGAGCAAGCCGCGCTTCTAACTTATCAAGTTATTCATGGCCTTTTCGCCTCCGTGACCGAGAAATTAGCGTCTCTTCTTGGAACAACATCGAATGTTGCGGTCGTGTCAAATCCTTCACCAAGCACCCTGCCATTTTCCACTTCAACGATTCCAATTAATGTGCCGCAATCTACTGCCCATCTCAATCTACCCTCAACTCAAGCGCCAACCCTCATTTCGGCACCGAGCACGATAGTCACGAATTACCCAACGTATACAACCATAGTACACGGTGTTTCCGAAAACTTTATAAATGCTTCACTTGCAACACTCCGCGCTAGTATTCTCGCGACAGTAGCGGGTATGGTTCAGCCAGTTGCCGCACAGTCCGCAACGAACGTAACGACAATCCAGCAAGTGAACATGATTCAGGACCTTTCGAACCTTATCGTTCACAACGGAGATTTTCTTGGTGGAACATTCGACAGTGGTAATGTGACGAATGGCATTTCCGTTTCGGCAACAACGGGTAACTTTACTAAGCTTATAGCTGGTTCACTTTCAGTTTCTGGAACTGCAACGACGACGTTTTCTGGCCCGGTTGATACCTCAGGAAACTTCTTTGTTAACGGTGTTCCACTTACGGTTTCCGGAGGGTCAGGTACCGTGAACTCAGGTATAGTGGGACAGTTTCCGTACTACTCTGCAAATGGAACTGCTCTTGCCGCTACATCATCACTCTTTATTTCTGCTCCGGGAAATATTGGCATTGGCACAACATCTCCCTATGCACTTCTTTCCATTGGAAATACTAGTGGCATTGGTTTTACCTTGGCGACTTCAACCTTTAATACTACCGGGGGTATAAATCTCGCTTCAGGCGGATGCTTTTCTATAAACGGTGTCTGTATTAGTAATGCGGGTAGTACAACATCTGCGGGTGGTACCACTGGTGACGTTCAATTCAACAATTCCGGCGCATTTGGTGTCAACGCTGGCTTTACTTTCGGTATCACTAATGGCCAACTTTCCATTCCATCGAATGGTTGGTATGCGATAGGCGGAAATCTTTTAGGTTATGCAAGTTCTACAAATCAGGACACGGTATTTGGACTGGGTGCTGGGGGAAGGAATGTGACAACCAGTTCCTCTCTCGCGCAGAATACCGCTTTCGGCTATCATGCCCTCTCTTCAGATTTTTCGTCTTCCACTTCTGGCGATAATAATACTGCCTTCGGTGCAAATACTCTTTCTTCCAACATTTCTGGTTCTGATAACACCGCCAATGGGAATTACGCTCTTTACTCAAATACATATGGTTATTGGAACACGGCTACTGGCTATGACACTCTTTACGCCAATACAACTGGTACCGAAAACACTGCCACTGGTTATGGGGCACTCGCTTCAAGTACAACTGGTATATACAACACCGCCACAGGTTATGACACTCTTTACGCCAATACAACTGGCTATTATAACACCGCTAATGGTAGTATCGCCCTCAGTGCAAATACTACCGGTTACGACAACACCGCTAATGGTGATGGCGCTCTCGGTTCTAACACTACTGGCTTTAATAACACCGCTAATGGTTTTACTGCTCTCGCTTCGAGTACTACTGGTGATTTCAATACCGCAAATGGTAGCGATGCCCTCTATTATGACACAACGGGCTCTGCCAATACCGCCAATGGTTACGGAGCTCTCCAAGATAATATCACTGGTTCAAACAATGCCGCGAACGGCGGGAATGCCCTCTACAATTCAACTGGTAACCACAATACAGCGGATGGCTATCAAAGCGGTTTTGATCTCGCTGCAGGTTCCTACAACATTGCCCTCGGCTCCAATGTAGACCTTCCTTCAAACACAGGCTCACAACAGCTTAATATCGGCAATCTCATCTACGGCACGGGCGTCTACAACGGAAGCACTCCGTCTTCAGTCCCGACCGGAGGGAGCGTTGGCGTCGGAACCACGTCTCCGTTTGCCACATTGTCTGTGGCTGGGGCAGCAGGCTCTGCTGCGGATCTCTTTGCTATTTCAACCTCATCTACGAATTCGGCAACATCAACCGTTCTCACGGTTAACAGCAATGGTGATTTATCACTCCTGAACGGTGCTGGCTTTGACGCGCAAAGAATCGATGTGGTGTTGTACGCGAGTCAGTTTGGAGGGGTAGACGCTGGTGCAAAAATTAACAACTGTCTCTCCGAGCTTCCAATAACCGGTGGCACTTGTGATGCCCGCGGTCTCACTGGTGCACAGAGTGCTGCCGCGACAATTATTGTCCCCGCAAACGATACACTATTACTCGGTGGCGTTACTCTTACGCTCGATGGCAATCCGGGTATTGCATATAATAAAGACTCGGCAATACTCGGTCTTTCTCAAGATACGACAGCAATTGTCGACGAGGTCTCAAACACTAGCGTTTTCAGCCCACAAAATCCAAGCGTTACTAGCGAGTATGCGAAAA
>JAKBGA010000047.1:0-2861 GCA_021833245.1 bacterium
CGTCTTAGTTAATTTAGAGTTTTTTATATTGTTGATTGTGCATATACAATTATGGTTAGTATATGTGCTATTTTATAGGCATGAGCGCGTTGTTTAGTAATCCGCAAAAGAATGTCTTACAACTAGGATTGCGCGAGGGTATGAAAGTTGGTGATTTTGGCGCAGGCTCTGGTCATTATTCTCGCGCGGCGGCGGCCGTTGTCGGGGTAAGCGGTAAGGTCTACGCGATTGATATACAAGAGGATATCTTAAAACATTTAAAACTAAATACTAATGAACGTCATCAAGGAGTCATTGAGACATTATGGGGCGATATAGAGAAACCGGGAGGTACACACCTGCGTGATATGTTGCTCGATGCCGTCATTCTTGCCAACACATTCTTTCAAGTCGAGAATCGTTTCGGATGTTTGGGAGAAATAAAGCGTGTTTTAAAATCAAGCAGCAAACTCGTGGTTATTGACTGGGCGGGTAGTTATAGCGGCATGGGTCCAGCGTCTGAAAAGGTCATTTCCGAACACGAAGCCGAGGATTTTTTTATCAGTGGCGGTTTTCATAAACTGAAATCGTTTCGTGCAGGTTCGCATCATTACGGGATTGTATTCACTGCCCCATGAAAATTTCCCTCTTCCAAGGCATTCTATTTGCCGTTTTCGGTTTTGGCGCGATAATTGGGCTCTTTGTTTTTACGACGCATACGGGGAATACGAATAATAGCAATGCTATCGGCACCGTTGTTATTTGGGGAACGTTGCCCAAAGCGAATATGCAAAACTTCCTCACCGAGATAGGTCAAACTGACCAAGCAATTAAGAATGTCTCATATGTTCAGGAAAATGTATCCACCCTGCCGAATGATCTTTCCGCCGCTATTGCGACTAACAATGCTCCGGACCTCATTTTAGCTTCGCAAGAAGAACTCACATCAATTTCAAAATATCTTATACCAATTCCGGTAGCAACACTTCCCGCGAGCACATTCGTAAATACCTTTATTGGAGAAGGAAATCTTTTCGCTATCCCCGGGGGTAGCGGTTACTACGGAATACCATTCCTAGTTGATCCACTCGTACTGTATTCAAATCACACAATTCTTTCCTCTAATGGCATAGCAAAGCCTCCCACGACTTGGGAAGCGTTGATGGGGCTTGTACCAAATGTCGTATCTCTTACCCCCGCACAACAGGTTACACGGGGTCTTATCGCGCTCGGCACATACGACAATATCCACGATGCTCGTGGAATACTTTCTACCTTTTTCTTACAAGCAGGTGTTCCAATATCTTCATATACATCAAGTGGCAGTTTAGCAGCTGATCTCGGCACGCAGGGGACTTCAAGCGGAATACCACCGGGAGAATCAGTCATTGGATTTTATACGCAATTCGCCGACCCATCGAAAGTTTCATATACTTGGAACGCCTCGTTGCCCGATTCGCAGCAAGCGTTTCTCGCAGGCGATCTTGCACTTTATCTTGGGTACGCTTCTGAAGCACGTTTCTTCACGCAAGCGAATCCAAACCTCGATTTCGATGTTACTCCAATACCACAACCAGCGACCGCTACTACAAAAAATGTTTATGGTCTTGTTTATGCATTCATGATTCCACGTGGAGCTGTGAATTCTTCAGGTGCGTATCAAGTCGCCGGGCTTTTTTCAAACTCGTCTGAACAGATTACTGCTGCCGCAGCGACGGGTCTCGCACCCGCGACCCTCAATCAACTTGAAGAACCTCCTACTGATCCAGTCAGTGCCGTTTCATATGCTGAAGCACTTTACGCAAATGGCTGGTTGTCCCCAGCGCCTGCTAGTACAGACACGGTGTTTTCAGGTATGATTGGGAATGTGATAAGCGGTCGTTCCTCGATTAGTATCGCTCTTTCTTCCGCAGAACAGGCATTAAACTCTTATTTGCAATAGCAATGATCACACACGTTTTCACTACTATTCGTCGGAATGTGATTAAACTTTATCTCACTCCACTCCTTGTTTTTTTTCTTTTTTTGATAGGGGTTATACCTGTGTCTGTTCACGCTACAGGTAGTTATTGTGATGCCTCAATACCTTGTCCAGCTGGTGAGACTTGCTATATGCCGCAAGGAGGTCCTTTTGTGTGTGTCGAGGCAACAAACCCATCACCGACTAGTAATCTAAATCCGTCACCGAATAGTAATCCAAACCCATCACCGACTAGTAATCCAAGCTCTAGTAATAATCTTACTCCTGGCCCAAGCATTACCCTTATCAATCCGCTGAGTGGGGTCGATTGTAGCGCGGGCAATGGTAGTTGCTTAAGTGCTTTTCTTCTTAAAATCCTGCAATTCGTTATACTTATAGGTTCTATCGTTATTGTTTTAATGCTGGTGTTTGTTGGTTATAAATTTGTCGCGGCACAAGGTTCTCCAGGGAAAATAGAAGAAGCACGAAGCATGCTTCTATGGACCGTTATTGGCGCTCTAGTACTTCTTGGGGCACAGGCGATAGCCATGGGTATTCAAGCGACGGTGGCCGCACTCACAAGTGGTAGTTAAATATGAATTTAAGTGGCGGCACAAGCTTCAAAGATTTCGTCGGGGGTGGTACGACTGGCGTTATTGGCATCATTAATACTTTTGTCGTACCGGTTATATTCACGCTTGCGTTTGCCGTTTTTGTCTGGAGTGTGGTGAATTATTTTTTTATTCATGGCGGGGAAGAGGCAAAACGAGAAGAGGGCAGACAGTTTATTCTTTGGGGAATAATTGGAATGGTAATACTTTTCGCGGTATGGGGGATATTAAATATATTGTTATCCACGCTCGGCATCACGCCATCCGCGTGATATGGCATACTTTGACATATGAAACCTGTAATTAATTTC
>JAKBGA010000048.1:0-2858 GCA_021833245.1 bacterium
TAATGGGTACCTTAAGATATGTGTTGACGATCGCAGCGGTTTCTTCAGCTCGTGGATAGGTGCTGGAAATAATTAGATCAATGGGAAAGTTTTTAAGATATCGTCCTACCATTCCAGCCTGGAGTCTCCCAGTTTCTGAAAGGGCACCAACCTCCCCTTGACGGATGTGTTGCGCATTTAAGAGTGTTTCACCATGACGGACGAGATAGAAGCGTCGTGGACGTCCGAGAAATATAAGTACAACAGCAGTTATTAGTACGATACCGATTAATACTGTCGACATAATTATTCAGTATAACCGAATAGTGGTAAAATAATATTCGATTCTAATATGAGCAGCAAATCGCTTATTTGGGGTGGAATGATAGTTGGCTCAACTTTGGGGGGGTTTATCCCGTTTATTTGGAATGGCGGTTTTATAGCGTATTCTATCTGGGGTGCAATCGGTGGTTTCGCGGGTATTTGGGTCGGTTTCAAGATCGCTAAGGCGACTGGGGCGCTCTAATGTGGCGCGTATGGAGACTATTGCGTTTTACACAGGTGTTCCAAACCTCTCCCCAAGGCGCCCTATACTATAAAGAGCGGACCACCATACCCCGCTTTAATCATCTTATTCACTCGCATGAACATGAAATCATTGCATCGCATCACGTTCGTCCTAACGATCATCGGCGCCCTTAACTGGGGTCTCGTTGGGATTGGAGATTACATCGGTAGTAATTGGAACGTCATAAATCTTCTTCTTGGTTCATGGTCGTTGCTTGAAGATCTCGTCTACGTACTTGTCGGTCTCTCGGCGATCTATCTTATTTCCGACCATAAGAATGCATGTCGAGTTTGTGGAGGGGGCGGTTCCTCACCCGCAGAATCTGGAACTGGAACAGGAACGAGAGCGTAGCAGACATTGTATGTAGAGTGTGATTTAAAGAATTGCCGACATAGTTTATGTCGGCAATTCTTGTTTGCGATTAGGGTGCACATATGTAATTTACATGAATTTCTATTTTCGGCGCCTTGCGCGAATCCGCTTCGCACACACGGCGGCCCATTTCCCAACTGGCGGAGACGGTGGGATTTGAACCCACGAGAGGATTTCTCCCCTGCCTCATTAGCAGCGAGGTGCTTTCGACCACTCAGCCACGTCTCCGTAGAAGTTAGGATATCAAACTTGGTGGACGAGGGCGAGCGATTAGTTATTGGTACCGAGAACACATTTCCCATAGAGTAAAATATTTCATAAAATTATTTCGTCCACATTGGCCTGAAATGGAAAATGTTTGATGAACACATCATGGTATTATTTCGACATGCCGCTTCTTAACTCTCTGTTTGCAAAAAAGGAAAAAAGTGTCCTCGGTGTTGATATCGGCTCATCGTCTCTGAAAGTTGTGCAGTTACGCAAAGAACACGGGAAAGCAGTACTTGAAACTTATGGAGAACTCGCTCTCGGTCCGTACGGCGGTTTTGAAGTTGGGCAAGCGATGAATCTTTCTGCCGAGCAAACCATCGAAACTCTAAGAGACCTGTTGCGAGAAGCGAAGGTGACCACAAAGAGTTGCGGTGTTTCGATACCTTTTGCACGTTCGCTTCTCACCCTAGTTACTTTACCGTATCGTAAGAATCCCGCAGAGCAAAAAACTGTCATTGAACTTGAGGCGCGTAAGTACATACCTATCCCAGTAAGTGAAGTGCAACTTGATTGGTTCATTGTACCTAAGACGAATTTTCCCCAACCGGCGATAGGAGATTCCTCGAAGGCAACAGCTATTCACGAGACAGTCGACGTGCTCCTAGTTGCTGTTTCAAATGACGAATTATCTTTACTTCAGAAGGTTGTCACAAGTGCTGAGCTTATCGCGAGTTTTTACGAAATCGAGATTTTTAGTACACTCCGGTCAGTGGTTGAGGAACAGGTAAAGCCGATCATGGTGCTTGATGTCGGTGCAGCATCAACGAAAACTTATGTTATCGAACACGGTGTTGTAGCCTCTTCTCACTCGATAAGTGTAGGAAGCCAGGATATAACGCGTGCTATTTCAGTTTCTGGAAATCTTCCTTTCGCGCGAGCGGAGGCCTTAAAAAAAGAGGAGGGTATTGGCGGTTCTGACGTGCTCGGAGGCCCCGAACTCGTTTTTTCGCGTATTTTCGCCGAGGCACGACGTGTTCTCGTGCAATATGAAACGGCGCAAAAGAAATCAATTACTTCCATAGTACTCACGGGTGGTGGGGGGGTGACGAAAGAGCTTGGTACCTACGCAAAAGGGATTTTTTCTATTGACGTGCGTGTCGCAGATCCTTTTATGAAAACCGAAGCGCCCGCCTTCATGCGATCGATTCTTAAGGAGATAGGTCCAGAATTTGCGGTCGCTGTTGGGTTAGCACTCCGCAAACTTGAAGAGATATAAACACCCGTTTTACACAGGTATCTCACGCAGCTTCTACACTAGTACTGTATACTAATACAGAAATGGATCTTCCTCACACGATACCAACATCATTTGTTCCTCGACCAGCATCCGCCGCCGCACGTAAGCCACATAGCGATTTCACTGGTGCATTTGGTTTCCTCGCGTACGCAATTCTGTGTATCGTCTTTGCACTTGCAGTTGGCGTTTTCCTTTACGGTCGGATTCTTGCCGCGACCCAAAGCTCAAAAGACGCAACTCTTCAGAAAGCGGAGGCAGGACTTGACCCGACAACGGTCGAAAGTTTTGTGCGATTGCGTAATCGTCTTAATTCTAGCGCAGAGCTTCTCGCGAACCACGTCGCGTTTACCGGTTTCTTTACGGCGCTCGAAACGTTGCTACCAACGACGGTTCGTTTTACCTCGATTCATCTTTCGCTCAATACCGCTGTTC
>JAKBGA010000012.1:0-14223 GCA_021833245.1 bacterium
CGAGACCATTGACGAACTTGTGCGCACGTGTTGTGCTCGACTTGGCTGGGGGACTTGGAATCGAACCAAGATACTGGGCTTCAAAGGCCCATGTCCTACCGTTAGACGATCCCCCAATGTTTATATTTTAACCTAACTTTTGTACTGTATCACTCTGTCGGGAAGAGTTCGAGGACTGCAAGTTCAATAGGAAGTGCAGGAATCGGCGCATAACGAATACGTTCAACAGCATTGAGAAAGACGAGCATAGTCGTGTGTGTGATGCCATTGCCTTTCGCAAATTTCTCAAGAACAGAAAATTCATCTGTACCAAATTCATCGGAGAGTGAGGCTCTGAGATCGGGTGCGTAACGTATAAGAAGCGTAGTGCGTAAAGATTCGAGCACAAGCTCAAGAAAAAGCTCCATATCAACACTGGCCTTTGCCGCTTGCTCAATCGCAACAAGAGATGCGCCGCGATCATTCTCGGCAAGGGCGTGTATAAGCGCATGAACCTGTTCCCTCTTCGGTGCGCCGGTCACCGCTTCTACTATTTCGCGTGAAAGCGTTTTTTCCTTTGTTGCGCTAAACACTTTTTGTAAAATAGAGAGAGCATCACGATACGACCCGTCCGCAAGAACCGCGATCAGTTCCGCAGCGTCGGGAGCGAGTGCATACCCTTCTTTCTCCGCAACAACTGTTATCATCTTAGAAAGGATGGCACGTGTTGGTTTTTTGAATTCAAATACTTGGCAGCGTGACTGCACTGTCTCGGGCACCTTCGCGAGTTCAGTCGTTGCAAGAATGAAAACCGCATATGTGGGTGGCTCCTCGAGTGTTTTCAGAAAAGCATTCCATGCGCCCTTGGAAAGCATGTGTACCTCGTCAAGAATGTAAACTTTGTAAGGTGACTGGAATGGCAACGTGTAAACGCCCTCGGTGAGTACACGGATGTCTTCCACGCTATTGTTGCTTGCGGCGTCGATCTCGTAAAGATCGCTTTCGATACAACCGACTGCATTAGCGAAAATACGCGCGACTGAAGTTTTTCCGAGACCACGACTACCGGCAAAGAGATACGCGTGACCGATCCTCTTTGCCTTCACTGCTTCCTCGAGTGGCTTCGTAACCTGTTCCTGCCCAATGACATCCGCAAACTTCTCAGGACGGTGCGTACGATAAAGAGATTGATGCGTCATGGTAAAAGTATACAAGGTCTAGCTTGAGGAAGGTAGGTGACAAAGATGTGACCAAGGTGATTCTCTTGTCGGAAGATTTAAGAGGCGTTGCCATTTCATAACTACTCGCGACCCTTGAATACACTGGATCGATAACACGCTCTGTGAAATCCTGTCAATGGATTCTGGAAACATTCGATGTATCTTATGACGCACTGAAGCCACATAACGAGCTGCCTTTCTTCATCATACGCCGCCCACCGCAACCTTTATACGAAATGTGCTACATGAAGGTTCTCCTATAAAGAGGTGCCGGAGAAGGCTGCTCGTTTAATTTGTGTTGAGCAACAGCAAGCGCAAGTGCAGATGCGCTCTCGGTTTCCATAAGTTTCGCCCTGAGCTCGGCCGCGCCAGCGAAACCAGTTACAAACGCTTTGATGTGTTTTTTCAAAATCGCAAAGTTCTTAGGCGGAGAAATTTTTTCGAACCCACGCGCAAGTTCAATAAGCGCTGCAAGCTTCTCTTTAAGCGGTATGTCAAAACTCTTTCTCCCGGCGAAAACCCAAGGATTCCCGAACATCGCTCGGCCAAGCATAACGCCGTCGCAGCCTGATTCTGCCGCCTTCGCGCGCGCGTCGTCGAGATCCTGTACGTCTCCGTTACCGATAAGGAGCACTTCGGAATTCACATGATTACGAATCTCAACAGCCTTCTTCATTAATTCCCAATCAGCGGGTACGAGTGACATTTGCTTGCGGGTGCGCAGATGCAGCGTGATGGCAGCAGGAGCTTCCTCAAGAAGTGCCGTAAGCCACTCATTGAGTGATTCTTTGTTATAACCGACACGTGTCTTCACCGAGACCGGGAGATTACTTGCGCTACGCGCCGCGCGAATGATTTTCCTTGCAGTTTCAGGCGTTTTTATCATTGCCGAACCGCATCCCTGCCGCTCAATAGAACGGTCTGGACACCCCATGTTAAGATCGACTCCGTCAAAGCCGAGTTTATTCACAAGAGTTACCGCGTATGCAATCATCTCGGGTTTCGCAGAAAATATCTGCGCAACGATCGGTCGTTCTGCCTCACCTTTCATGAGGTCTCTCATGATTGGATTTTCTTCGTCCTTCATTTTATTAATCTCACGCGTATGGTACAGGCCATCCGCAGAAACGAATTCGGTCCAAAAAACATCGGGGGCTCCGCATTTTGCGACAAGTGCGCGAAAAGCAACGTCGGTCACATCCGCCATAGGCGCCATAACGAAAAAAGGTTTCTGCAGGTTCTTCCAAAACATGCCCGCACAGTATCATTATTTCTTCTTGAGATAAATTTTTCCACTGAAACGTAAATCGAGATAGAGAACGGATCCATCCGCAAGATTGAAATCCGCACGAGCGGACATCAATTCGGCAAAAACGCTATTTTCGTCGCCAAGCATGTATGTGACGCGAGTACCGCTTGCAAGATACGCATCAACCTCACCGTTATGAATGACTATCAAGGAAACCGGGGAGCCGAATATGGCAAGTTGTCGCGCAAAGTCGAAGGTAATTGGTAGCTTGTCAGCGTTCTGGAGCGTCGCACCAATCGGATATTCAGGAGATGTCGAACCCTCGCTAGACGTAATGATGGGTTCATATACTGCGAAAGAATTTACGGGCTGTGCGGTACTTGTTGTCGCATAAATGAAACCACCCGCATCAAAGAAGTAGCATTTCGTGGTGTCGAGAGGAGTTGTTGTCGCGCCCAACGTCACACCACACCATCGCGCGACAGGAGCACGATCATCCACCCGTATCGAAAGTCCAGACAATCCATTTCGAAATAACGAGACGGCAGCGACATTTGGATATGCGGTAATAATGTCGGCACGAATGCGCGACGCGGGGAAGAAAAATGTTGAGTCACGTGGAATAATATCGAAATAACTCCCCTTCATTGCCGTACGCGCAATCTCTGCGAGAGATTGGTCTGCACCAAAGACCTTAATGTGCGAAATACGCACCGCACCTTGTTGAAGACCGTAAATTATACCGCCACCAATCATTAAGAAGAGAACACCAAGTGCAAAGATAACGCGACGACGTTTCGAACGTCGTCGCTTAGCGAGCTGGTTGTTACCGCGTCCCGCCGATGACCGCTTTTTCGACATACGGTACAAGAACTTCGGGCACTTTAATTGTGCCATCCGCTTGCTGATAATTCTCGACGATAGAAACTAAAATGCGCGGAGTTGGGATCGCGGTCGAATTCAAGGAATGGGGGAAACGCATGTTTCCTTCGATGTCACGATACCGAATGTTAAGTCGACGTGTCTGGAAATCGTGGAAATAGGACGCTGAGCTTATCTCTCGATAGGTCTGCTCACCAGGCACCCATAGTTCAATATCGTATTTTTTTACCTGTCCGAGACCAAGGTCGCCCCCGCAATTCACTACTGTACGATACGGGATATTCAAAAGTTCTATAAATTCTTCAGTGTTGCGATTAAGCCAGTCGTGGAGACGGACTGACTCGTCGTGTTCAGCCTTGCAAAGAACGACTTGTTCCCACTTGAAAAATTCATGCACACGAATAAGTCCCCGCACGTCCTTGCCATGGGCTCCCGCTTCACGACGAAAACATGGCGAGAATGCGAGAAACTGCACAGGAAACGTGTTCATGTCGAGAGTTTCATTCATGTGGTAACTCATTGTTGCTACTTCACCGGTACCGGCTAGGTAATCACCATCCTGTGTCTTATAAAGATCTTCTTCCCCTTGTGGCAAATAACCAGTACCAAGAAACGCCTCGCGCCGTACCAAAGACGGTACGCTCATAGGTAGAAGCCCTTTTGTGGAAAAATGTTTAAGCGCTAATTGCCATACAGCGTTCGCAAGGAGAACGCCGTCGCCCTTAAGGAAATACCCACGGAAACCTGCAACCTTCGCACCACGCTCGAAGTCGGCAATCCCGAGCTTAGTCATAAGCTCAACATGACCTTGCGGTGCAAAAGAGAAAATCGTTTGCTCTCCCCATTTCTTTATTTCAAGATTGTCAGAATCACTTGCACCGTCGGGTACTGACATGTCTGGGATGTTAGGCACCGTGAGCATGAGTCTCTGCCATTCCCCCATTACCTGTTTCAGTTTCTCCTCACTCTCAGTCATACCATTCTTGAGATGCTGCATCGCTTCGATTAGTTTCTCGCGCTCGGAACCTTTGGCGAGCTGAATTTCGCTGCTACGACGATTCTGTTCCGCGCGCTTTGTCTCGAGCTCCTGTCGTAAGCGCTTGCGCTCATTGTCAATAGCTAGTAGACCATCAATATCTGAATCAATATGTTTTTTTACTGCACCAGCTTTTACGAGATCGGAATTTTCCCTAATGAAATGTATATCAAGCATATATTGCCTAGTATACTGTACCTATGAAGATAGGCGAGGTTGTGTGGGTAAAATAGTCTGGTAGGGAGGCCTTCCAGCTAGGAAGAATCTTTTAATGCCGATCTCTTGATAAACATATGAAAATATACTCCTGGAATATGCTTTATCGTAATCGCACGCTCAACCGTGCGTTTCGATTTATTGAAAAAAGCGATTTCGATATCTTCTGTCTGCAGGAGGTGCCGGAAGAATTCCTCAAAAGGTTACAGGGACTCCCCTACTTCATAACCTCTCGTGTTGATAAGGAACGTCTTGTCAAAGGAAGTGCCTTACCCCACTTTGTCGTCATACTCTCGAAACATCCCATTATCGCGCAGGGCGAGATACCTTTCCCAGATTATTGGTCGCTCATGCCACTTCGTGCACGCATCTTTATTTTTCTCATGCGTCCTTTTTATTTTGCTCGAGTTCGTAACCGCGGTGGGCTCTATGCTGACGTATCGCTCGCTGGGAAAACACCACTACGCGTCTTCAATCTGCACCTTATGCTCGCGCAGCCCGCGTGGCGAGTTGAAGAATTTGAACGCGCAATGCTGCAATACGATCCGACACAACCAACTATTGTTTGCGGTGATTTTAATATTCTTGAGGCACCACACATCACGCCTCTTAACTGGATCTTTGGTGGACACACAACTGACGCAATCTTTTATGCGCGTGAACGTACAATAATCGAGCAGCATTTTACTAAATATGGGTTTACAAATGTTCTGTACGGAAAAACTACGCACCCGTTTTCGAGAAGTCAGCTCGACCACGTCCTTGTCTCTCAATCGTTTTCAATAAAAAATGCTGCCGTCCTTCCCGACCGAATGGGCTCTGATCATCACCCATTACGCGTAGAACTCTTCTAGTAGACACACCTAAATTAAGAAGGTAAGGACTTGCTATTAAGTTTGTACGAATGTCTGTAAAACGAACTCGTTCCCATTAGAATTAATCTGTGCGGGAACACCCAGGCAGGTTCCACACGCCATGAACGGGACTTGACCATATATAGGTAAACGCGCTATGAGTGAACACGTGAGCAACCAATTACTCATAGTTGAATCACCGACCAAGGCGCGCACCATTCAGCATTACCTTGGTAAGGGCTATACCGTCCTAGCCTCGGTTGGACACGTGCGCGACTTACCAAAGAGCAATAAAGATGCTGTCGATATCGAGGGTGGTTTTATTCCACATTATGTCGTTCCCTCTGAAAAGCACGAGATTATCGAGAAGATAAAACGTGCGGCTGAAAAGGCAGATACGATATACCTCGCGACGGATCCCGACCGCGAAGGCGAAGCTATCGCATGGCATATTAAAGAAGTAGCAGACCTTACGAAACCCAAGCGCGTTGTTTTCCATGAAATTACCAAAACCGCTATTGAGGAAGCACTCGCACACCCACGATTGATTGATGAGCATTTGCGTCGGGCACAGGAAGCACGACGTGTCCTCGATCGCATCGTCGGCTATGATCTTTCCAGTCTTATTTGGAAAAAAGTTCGTTATGGACTCTCGGCCGGACGTGTGCAATCACCGGCGCTACGGATACTCGTAGAACGCGAGCGCGAGATCAAATCCTTCATACCGGCTACGTATTTTATTTTGAGTGCTCTTTTCAAATCTAAGGCGGGTGAAATTGCCACGATCTGCGTCGAGGAGCCTACAACGAGAGAGGCGGCGGAACGAATCGTACAGATTGGGAGAAACACCGTATGGAATGTGTCTAACATCACAGAAAAGTCTGAGGAGCGTAATCCGCGCCCACCCTTCACTACTTCGACGCTGCAACAGACGGCGTCAACGCGCCTCAATTTCACCCCCTCGCGCACAATGCGTGCCGCACAGAAGCTCTATGAAGCTGGCCACATCACCTATATGCGTACCGACTCAGTAAACCTTGCGCAGGAAACAATCGCAAAAATGGCCGGTGTAATCGAAAGAGATTTCGGCAAAGAATATCTGAATGTGCGCACCTATAAAACAACAAGTAAGAACGCGCAGGAGGCACATGAGGCCATACGGCCAACAGAGCCAGGTCGTGCACGCGCGGGTGCTACCCCAGATGAGGAATCTTTGTATGAACTAATACGCATTCGCTCGCTCGCTTCTCAAATGACCTCCGCACGGATAACCCGTACGTTGATCACGATGAAGGCTGTCGCGGATATACCCCTATTTACTGCGAGCGGCTCACGTACTCTATTCCCTGGATGGCTCGTACTTGATACAAAAGCACGCGGTGAGGACGTCGAGCTACCAAAACTCGCCATTGGCGATACACTCGCACTTCTTTCACTTTCCTTGGAAGAGAAACAAACTGAACCGCCGAACCGTTACACCGAAGCTGGCCTCATCAAGGAACTTGAGAAACGCGGTATCGGCCGCCCTTCGACTTACGCTTCAATCATGAAAACAATTCAAGACCGTGGCTACGTGGAAAAGTTTGGCCGCTCCCTCAAACCAACGGCAACCGGTATGGTAGTTTCAGGATGGCTTGAAGAGCACTTTCCAAAGTATGTGAGTGACACGTTCACTGCGGAGATGGAAGATGAGCTTGATGAAATTGCGCGCGGCGAACGCGGCTATAAGGAGGTCCTTACTGCATTTTACGGCCCATTTGAAAAAGAAGTACGCATAAAAGATAAATTGCCGAAAGCAACGTCACTCGGTAATGCACCGCTTGAATTCCGTTGCCCTTTGTGTGGAAATCCGATGGAATACAAGCTCGGCCGAGGCGGCATTTTTATGAGCTGCAAGCGTTATCCCGATTGCCTCGGCGCACGAACTGAGGAGGGTGTCGAACTCAAGGGCGACGAACCCATCGGCCACGATCCGAAAACTGGCGCTCCAGTTTATGTAAAAACTGGACGTTTTGGACCATACGTCGAAACGGCCTCTTCTCAAGAATCAACAGCGGAAAGCCCGAATCCCGTTACAGGAAATGAAAAAGATAAGAAACGTAGCCGAAGACGTCCGAAAAAGGCGGTAAAGCGCGCTAGCATACCTGCGGGTACCGACCTCACAAAAATAACGCTTGCCGACGCACTTAAATACCTTTCACTTCCGCGCGAGCTTGGCATGCACCCGTCGACTGGGAAACCCGTTTTCGCCTCGACCGGACGCTTTGGTCCATATGTCGGCAGCGACGGTGAGTTCCGCTCCATTAAAAAAAGTGATCCCTATGTCATCACACTCGATGAGGCACTTACACTGCTTGCGGAACCAAAGAAACCGCCGCGTGGAGTCGAGATCGTAAGAGAAATTGGGAAGCATCCACATACAGGTAAAAATATTGTGCTCTATAAATCAAAACAAGGATTCTTCTTAAAAAAAGGGTTGCGTCGCATTTACTTGCCTAATTCGATTAAACAAGATTCACTCACTCCAGCGGAAGCTGCTGAATACTTAAAATAAACCAGGGTGTATAATAGTCGCCCATGACGACCGTTAAAGAAATCACAGGTGAGATGGTGGCTCCCTCCCCTGAAGACGTTGCACTTGTCGAAAAGGCGTACGAATGTGCTAAAAAAACACACGAGGGGCAGGTCCGTTATTCAGGCGAACCCTATTTTACCCATCCAGCGGCTACTGCAAAAATTCTCGCGGAGTATGGTATGGACGCAACTACGATTGCCGCAGGACTGCTTCATGATGCAGTCGAAGACGGTTGCATCTCTCGCGTAAATATTGAAAAAGAATTTGGGAAGGAACTCCTCTTCATTGTCGACGGCGTAACAAAACTCGGCACACATAAATATCGTGGTGCGGAACGCCACGCGGAGAGCCTTCGACGACTCCTCGTGGCAACGGCGAGCGACATTCGTGTACTTATCGTGAAACTTGCTGATCGCAAACACAATATGCAAACTCTGGAATATGTTCCAGAACATAAGCGTCGGCGCATCGCACTTGAGACACTTGAGATCTACGCACCTATCGCCGATCGTCTCGGTATTGGGAAAATGAAAAGTACTCTTGAGGATCTTGCGTTCCCTTTCGTCGATTCTGATGCCGCCGCTCATGTTGCTGAGGTGCGCAAATTGAAAACGAAAGAAACTGAAGACGGGCTCGCAAAAGTACGGAAAGAACTGAAACAACAACTTGCAAAGAAAGGTTTAACGACATTTCGCACCGACATTCGCATGAAAGGACTTTGGAGCTTGCATCAAAAACTGAAACGGAAACATGATGATATCAATCTCATTCACGACATCGCTGCATTACGTGTCATTGTGCCGACCATCGAGGACTGTTACGCGACGCTTGGCACCGTACATGCGCTTTACAAACCGTTGCCGGGAGAATTTAAGGATTATATTGCCTTCCCGAAACCTAATGGTTATCAATCGCTCCACACGACAGTCGTAACGCCAGAGGCAGGCATTGTCGAAATCCAGATTCGTACTGAGGAAATGCACAGGCGTGCACAATTTGGCATCGCGTCGCATATGTCTTATAAACAGCTGGGTAAGGAGGTGGAAAAACTCGAAGAGAAGGTGCAGAAAAATAGATTTTCATCACTCTCTTTTTCCTGGATTCGTTCGCTTATCCCCTCACTCATGAAGGTATCTAAAGACAGTGGAGGGAAAAAAGGTATCACAAAAGTACCGCCCTGGCTTGCCGAACTCGCTGACGCACATGCAGAAGTTATAGGAAGTGAGGATTTTGTCGATGGACTTAAGGAGGATTTTTTCTCCCATCGCGTGTTCGTTTTCACTCCAAAGGGCGATGTTATCGATTTGCCTACTGCATCAACGCCGATTGACTTTGCCTATGCAATACACAGCGACCTTGGAGATCATCTTCAGGGTGCTAAAGTAAATGGGAAACTTGTATCTTTTGATACCGTACTCGGTAACGGTGAAATTGTCGAAATACTACGACGCGATGGAGCGCACCCTTCGCCCAAGTGGCTTGAAATTGCCAGAACATCGCTTGCGCGCAGATGCATTCGTTCTGCACTCGGGATGACTGAACCGACAAAAAAATCACGTCGACATCGTTCTCATCATATAAATAAAAAATGAAATGTTTCGAATTATTTTAAACGGTAAAGTCGCTCACTGAATACAACCCATCATCATTAGGTTTTTCGGATACAGCAAATGGAACAGGGTCAGATAATAGTTGTGTGGTGTTCTTAAAAACAGGCGACGAAACTAGTGTGATATTTTTTTTCTTCTGTGGAACATTGTTTGTAACTTTTGCTGATTGTTCAGTAGCAAGTATGGTTGCTAAATGTGAAAGATCGTCTGGTGAAAAAAATTCGATGAGCAAACGGCCGCCCTCAGCGTTTGTCTCGATAATAACGCGTGTACCAAGAGTCTGGGTTAGTGATTTTTCGATCTCAACCATTTCAGGCGTTTTACGATGATGGGGGCGTACACGCTCTTGTGCAATTGACCGCGCAATACGTTCTGCAGCACGTACTGGAAGCTTTTTTAAGATTATTTCCCTAAAGAGAGTCTCGCGCTCCTCCGGACGATCATTTAATGCCAAAAGTGGACGAGCATGTCCCTCGTTTATTTCTTTTCCGACAATAGCGCTCTGTATATGTTCAGGAAGAGAGAGGAGGCGAAGACTATTTGATATGTATTCACGACTCTTACCAATTTTCGCTGCCGCCTCGGCATGTGAGATACCAAATTCCTCGATAAGTTTTTGAAGGGCCTTTGCTCGATCAATCGCATTCAGGTCTTCGCGCTGAAGGTTCTCGATGATAGCGAGTTCGAGTTTCGTAAGGTTACTCTCTCCTTGGCGAATGACTACCGGTATTTGCTTGAGACCAGCGAGCTTTGAAGCGCGGAGTCGTCGTTCGCCAGCAATGAGCTCGTATACACTTTCAAGACCCCCCTCAGGCTTCTCAATGTCAGTACGACTGACAACAAGCGGCATCAACACACCATATTGACGAATGCTTTCCGCGAGTGATTTTAGGCCTTCTTCATTGAAATCACGACGTGGTTGATACGGATTCGGGACTATCCGATCAACCTCGATCCAGAAGACCGAGTCATATTTTGTTGGTACATAAAGTGCCTCATTACTCATTAATACAATTCTAACATGATGAAAATATGATGACGAAATGGTACTGTGCAATGACACGCACGACCCATTAACTGCCGGGGTGGCGAAATTGGTAGACGCAACGGATTCAAAACCCGTCGTCGCAAGACATGAGAGTTCGAGTCTCTCTCCCGGCACTAGTGAAAAACTCAATTGTAGGATTAAGAATGGTATCTTTCTACAAGTGATTTCGCAAAGTAAAATCTGCCGAGAACACGGTTCGTGTTGGGACCGCCTATATTATTTGATACGTAATAAAAATGGTGTTTGTTAGTGGTTTTATAATTTCCCCACTAGCTCAAGACCAGGCTCAAGGGTATCATCACCCGGTTCCCATGACGCGGGGCAAACTTTTCCTTTGTGTGTCTCAATGTATTGCGCCGCTTGAAGTTTTCGGAGCGTCTCGGCGGCTTTGCGTCCTATCGAATTATCATTGACTTCAATCGCGCGAAGCGTGCCAGATGGATCAATGATGAACGTGCCGCGAAGCGATAACCCCTCGTCTGGCGTGAATGCAGCCTCACCACCTTCAACAAGGACTCCAAATGCGTATGCAAGCTTCCCAGAAGGATCGGCCGCCATCGGATAGTTAATTTCTCTAATACCTTCTGAGGCGTCATGCCATGCCTTATGCGTAAAAACGGTATCTGAGGAGACCGAGATAATTTCAGCGTTGAGTGACTGAAACTTCGCGTACAATTTTGCAAGTTCCTCAAGCTCAGTCGGGCAGACAAATGTAAAATCCGCGGGATAAAAAACAAGAACAATCCACTTCCCGCGCAATTTCGAGAAGCTCATAGTTGTAATAGTATCTTTCTGATAGACCTCGAACTCGAGATCGGGTACTATTTCACCCACCTTCACTTGCGAAATGAAATTACGGACTGCGTCGTGGAACTCACCGCAATGCTCACAATAGTTACTCCTTGTCTCTTTCATAAAAAATTTCTGATTATTCGATTAAGCTAGATCTATGATACCATTCCTGCCTAATGACAAGAAAAATTCTACTTATCGCAGGGCCAACGGCGTCTGGCAAATCCGCTCGTGGCGTTAAGGAGGCTCTTGCACGCGACGGTGAGATTATTTCGGTTGATTCACGGCAAGTATATCGTGGACTCGATATTGGGACCGAGAAAATAACCACGGAAGAAATGCTCAATATACCGCACCACCTTATTAGTATACGTGACCTGAACGGAAGTTACTCGGCAGAAAATTTCATCAAAGATGCAACACGTTTGATTGAAGAAATTTCTACACGCCAGAAACTCCCCATTCTCGTCGGCGGAACACACTTTTATTTCGATGTCCTTTTCAAGGGGCTTCCGCCATCAACGCCTCTCAATTTATCGCTACGCCATGCTCTCGAGAGCATTACCACCGATGAACTTTACGCACGCGCTCTCCAGCAGGACCCCAAACGAGCAACGAGACTCGATCCACGTAATCGCCGCCGAATTATTCGCGCACTTGAGATTATCGAAGCAGTTGGGAAAGTCCCTGCGCGGAGAAGACCAAATTCAGCATATGAAATTGAGTGGATTGTTATCAATCCACCGCGTGAAGAGTTGCGACAGCGTATTAATGCGCGACTCACAAATGCACTCGCACACGGGCTTATCGAGGAGGTACAACGCGTACGTGAACAGGTTAGTAATGCACGACTTAACGAATTTGGGCTCGAATATCGAGTCGTCGGCGAATTCCTACGCGGAGAACGGGTCGAGGCGTCGCTCCTCCCCACTCTTTCGGCAAAACTTTGGCAGTATGCGCGACGGCAAAAAGCATGGCTACGCAAATTCCATGAGGAAAGTATCATTACGGTAAAACAGTAGCTCCTGGGCAAAAACTAAATCCGAGGTTCTTGCCAGCATAGAGAGGGTTTACATCATAGGTTGTACCAATATAATAATTAAGTCTGCACATACCTTCTTGAGTAATGCCGAGTGTCGTCATAAGGAATTGCTCCACATCAAGTCGCACTTGTCCAAGCGGCTCCCTTAAAAGGGCGATGGTGAAAGAGTCGTTCGTACTATCATAAAAGATATTAAAATCAGTCGCTGTGCCAGCCTGACATTTTTGAGCATTAGAAATACAATAACCAAGATTCCCGGCCAGAAGATAACGGCCATTATTTGCCGCGTCAGGAAGCGTAATTCCGTTATGAATAAAATCGTTCGTGGTGACGGTACCACCGTCAGACGCATCCACGGTCATGACACCTAAACCGGAAGAAGATATTGTGGTTGTCGCAATGGGAAATTGCTCATTCGATGAAAATGGTGTGGAAGAACTCACGGTCGCAGGTGCTAGGGATTGCCGTGTTGAAACAATTATTAAAAACCACACAACGGCTACCGTGATGAGAATCGCCATTATTGAAAAGACGCCGATAATAAGTTTTTTAGTCATAATTTTGACACAATCATGAGCTTGAATACTTAGTGATGCACTGCGCTTGTAATGAGCTGTGCGGATCGGCAGTCCAGGCAGAGAAACCCTGCTTTTGCAGCACACAGGCAGCAGCTGCAGTATTGCACGCTAGATTAGACGCCGCTTTAATGCAATTTGCAAGAACCGTCGCATTACCCCCATTAAGAAAACCGTTTGGACCAAATCCATTCTGACAATTCAAAGGCCCTGTAACACCAGCCGCCTTGTAGCATACTGGATTTTCAAAACATAAATGATTAGTCGAAAGTGCAATCTGAAATGCCCCAAATGCTGTTGACGCCTTGCCTTTACCGGCATTCTTATTCCATGAGTAGTTATACGGATCTCCTGATCCGCAACTATCCTCTGGCGCCGCAATGCAGGCAAGCGTATTTGCTTGACTCATCGTGAGTGAGTATCCAGCTGATTGCGCATTTATTAAGACGCTATTTGAATCACATGCGCCGGTCCCGAACGAAAGCGCCATATTTCCGTTTGCATTTATACTCTGAATATTTGCCCCGGTGCTTTGGTCAAGTTGATATAACGATCCTGCCTGTTGGAGGCACGCGGGAAGGCCGCCCGACGTGACAATGCTCGACCACGTTCCACCAGCAGCACTCGGGTTATAAAGTACCGCCATCACGGCATCAACAATAAGCCAACCAGCAAGCGCAATAATGGTTCCCACGACCGTGTTTAATAAAATACTTTTTGCCTTTTCCTTCCCACTTGGGTTCACTGGATTCACAACAAAAAGAAAGCCGGAATACGCGATCATGATTGGGGCGATGAAGACTATTACAAGCGTGATAGCAAACTCAATAATGTTATTAACAACGATTATAAGCATGCCCCAACCCGCAGGGCAGAGATCATTCCCACTGGGAATGATTGGTCCAAAGAATGGAATACCGCTTGCATGTGTGACAAGAGGTAGTGTAAATAAACCAGTTATGAATAGAAACGCAAACAAAGCGATACGAGAACGCATGCTTGTATCATACCTCCATTGATAAACTTTATATAACTTTTCCCCTGTCATTTTTTCTGTTATCTTTTAATCGTGGGCCTATAGTTTAGTGGTAAAATTTCGGTCTCCAAAACCGACGTCCCAGGTTCGAGTCCTGGTGGGCCCGCCC
>JAKBGA010000049.1:0-2802 GCA_021833245.1 bacterium
TATCCTTAGTCGCTTCGTTGAACTGGGAAACGAACTGGCCAATATTCACGCCCGTGGGGCCAAGCGCAGTACCAACAGGAGGCGCTGGTGTTGCTGCGCCGCCTGGAATCTGTAACTTAATCTTTTTAACGATTGTAGCCATATGTGTAACGAGATTACGCTAGAGTTTCCGTATCTGCAAGAAGTCGAGCTCGACCGGCGTCTCACGCCCAAACATTGAGACCATGACTTTCACCTTCCCGCGGTCTTCGTCGATTTCGCCCACCTTGCCTTCGAGATCTTTGAATGGACCATCGATTATGGTAATCGGATCGTCTTTGACAAGATCGATGCGATGCTTCGGCGCTTCCGCGGTCATACGCTTCATCAGTGAGGTAACCTCGGCGTCTTCCATCGCAACGGGTGTATTACCAGAACCGACAAATCCTGTAACACGCGGCGTGTTCCGTACTACAAACCATGAATCGTCATCAACAATCATGCGCACAAGAATATAGCCCGGATAGATTTTCTCCTCCTCGACAACGCGCTTCCCTCCTTTCACTCGAATCTTTTTTTCAGTTGGAACGATTACATCAAATATTTTTCCTTCCATACCCAGTGATTCAATGCGTTGCTTCAAATTACGTTCGACAGCATTCTCGTAACCGGCATAGGTGTGAATGGTATACCAGCGTGCATCTTCTTTGCGCGGTATCGTCTCGTCACGAATTTCTTTGCGTACCGAAGGCGCGATGTCTGCCATACCGGTTTCTTCCGGTAAATCCCTATCGCTACTGTTCATATGTTGGGTTGTGTCCATGGGAAAAGCTTTTATCCACCAGCAACGCTACTCACTACGGAACCAAAAGTGTAATCGAGTAGTCCGACAAGCAATGTTATTGCTATCGCAATGAAAATGACGACAAGCGTGTGCGCAAGTGCCGTACGATTCGTTGGCCAGACGATATGAGCAAATTCTTCGCGCACATGCTTCAGATACGTAACGGGTGAGATCATATAAAAAGCGTTTAGCAAATAAAAAAGCCCTGCGGGCTCCTTAATAAAAGCATCATAATATGAGGCTTCTCACGAGTCAAGTTTCTGTTCATGGGCAATGTTATTAATGGATTTCATAGGTAATAGAAACGGATGCATTATAAGTGTTTTCACCTATCGGGATATTGGGCGTTGACGCCCCACTTATAGATTCGGCCGCCATTCCATAAACAGGGACAGGTGAATTACCTGGAGACTCGCTGAAATTAACTATCTTGCCGAGCGAAATTCCGAGTTGAGCTGCAAGAAGTGCCGCTTGCGTCTTCGCATTATCAATTGCAGCAGCGCGTGCGGCGTCGTAACCAGAGGTCGCGTTGTCCAGTGCGAACTCTGGACCCTGCACGTTCTGCACCCCGAGAGCTCCAAGACCGCTTATGACGGATCCTGTCGCGGGAAGGTCCTGTATCATTATCTGAATCGTTTCAGATACTTGATAACCGACGATTTTTGGTGTGCCGCTGTAGGGTTGACAGAGCATCCCTGGAGAACATGGGGTTGGATATGAGTATTGTGGAGAGATGTTGTATGAGAGCGTTTTAATATCTTTATCGGCGATACCCTGACCTTTTACAAAATCAATGGCGGCGTTCGCCTGCTTGGTAGTCGCTGCTTGAGCAGTTACAACGGTTTTCGCGATATTCTCAACGGTGAACGAAACTTTTGCAATGTTTGGTGGAAGCGTCACCTGACCATTGCCCCGTACGGTAATAGTGGCAGTTGTCGACGTATTCGACTGATCAAATTTTTCTGCAGTAGTTATTGTTTGTGCGAGCAGGAAGAGTGTGAGAGCAACAAGCGTGCTAATAAGCATGATGCGCACGGCGCCATTACCGAAGATTGTTTGGAAGGAGTTATTGTTCATATTAGTGTGAATCTAGTTCTCTAAATTATAGTAAGCCTCTCGATCATTGACCTTGGAGGGTCGCGAGAAGACTCTTTAATGCCGCGTGAGCCGGCAGTATCGAGGTATCGAGATTCGGATCTGCCCAGTTCGCGATGTTTTGGTCTATTGCGTCAAACCGTAGCACATCCGTACCACGCGCAAGGTAATAGGCGGTATCGACGATTCCATCGAAGCGCTGGATTGAGACAACGGTGAAGCGATGATTACCAAGCAGGGTTGATGAGAACGAGGTCGCTGCAACGGGTAGCCCAGAGACGCCATCCACAGCTGTTTGTTGTATGGTTGCGAGCGCTGTGGAACTCGCATCAATCATATAGCGGCGAATGATAATATTAGCGCTATTCGTTGAGGAGGCCGTTGCAGAAGCTGAGGGAGGTAATTCATATGCAGCGACGCTTGCGGCATCGGGTGGCGTGACTGCTTGAAGTCCTTCCGGAAGGGCAAATGATATGGCAATACTCGGTATTGATACGTTTGGCGGAGGACATGCGGGGAATGTACAAGAGAGGCCAGTACGAGAAACCGATGTGCCGTCAGGACACAGCAATGTATCAAGTGGACAGGTAATTGGTTGCGTTGGGTGTTCTACCGCATTCCGATAGACAAGCCCGCCAATGACTAAAACTATGACGAATAAGGCGCCGAGAAGAAATCTCCTCATATGCATATGATATCACGTACTCTGACTGCGAGAGACTTTTGTCAGATGGTATAACCAATAACTCAGTTAAGCCTAGTTGGGCGACTACAGGGAGTCGAACCCTGATCGAGAGCTCCACAAGCTCCAGTGTTAACCGTTACACCATAGTCGCCATGCAGGAACGTAATTTTTATAGCACACATATCTAATATGTGCCTAT
>JAKBGA010000050.1:0-2769 GCA_021833245.1 bacterium
ACTTTATATAACTTTTCCCCTGTCATTTTTTCTGTTATCTTTTAATCGTGGGCCTATAGTTTAGTGGTAAAATTTCGGTCTCCAAAACCGACGTCCCAGGTTCGAGTCCTGGTGGGCCCGCCCGAAGTATTCTTTATCGGACAGACCCGAATACCTAAAAGCGACACTCGGAGCTATACTCAACCTGTGACTATGGACCGCCAAATCAAAGAAATCATAGAACAGTACGTGGACTACCTGATGCCCGACCTAACGCCTTACGAGGCAGCGATGTATATTTTTCTCTTGCGAAACTCACAATTGGCTAACGGTAACTCGGAGATTCGGGTCGGCAAAAGAACGATTGCAGAAAAATTTGGCAAGGGTTCACGTGGCGAAAAGACTAACTACGCTCACGTAACGAAACTAGTCAAGGGTTTGGAGTTGAATGGTTGCATCAAAATTGGGGATACCACCAGGTATGGGACGTTGTATTCAGTACTACTTCCCTCTGAAATTCCGCTCGTGAAGGAGAAGCTCGCGGTTACATCAGTGCCAGCAGAAGAAGATTCTTTCACTGATGACGCTCGACGAAAAGTGCTTTTTGAACGAGATAATTGGACTTGCCATTATTGCGGTGAGAAAGTCACACCCGAAAACGCGACTCTTGATCATCTAACGCCGCAACATAAAGGCGGTAAGCACACGAAGGAAAATCTGAAGACGAGTTGTTTGATCTGCAATAGTATCAAGTCCGGCAAGACCTACGAAGAGGCGGCCCCGTTTTTATTGAAAAGTATCCAGGACAGGCGAGAACGGAAAACTGCTTAGCGACCCGAGAGCCTCGACTTCACCCCGAGAAAGTCGCTAAAATACCCTTACTGGGGTTGAACTACAAAAGTTGAATCCCGAGTAGCCCGCCCTGTAGTGATAAGGCAAGTGACCGAGAGACATAAAGTATTTATGCCATATTTTTGAGCTCGGTTCTATTTTTTATTGTGGCGACCCTCTAGGAATCGGACCGCGGCACGAAATAACTCCCTTCAAATCCGCCACGTCAGCATCTTTTCGACGAGCAAACGCTTTGATTCATCACTTTCAAACTCATGGTCGCCTCCTACTTCGCTTGCATCGATATGCAACTTCGGCACGGTGAGAATGGCGAGTACATCGGCACTTTTATGCGCTCTCATATATTCCGTTGTGCTCTGACTGAACGGATTTTGGAATTTATCTTTTCGAGCATCTTCGCTCAGTGAATCTATGTAGGTGAGTGTTGCAGATGAGTCGTCATTATCAATCGTTATGAGTGCACATTGCGTTTTCAAGAGAACATCTCTGCATTCCTGGAGATAGTACGCAACAATAAGCGCCGAGAAACTGTGCGCAACGAAGACGATGCGGATAAATTTTTGTTCTTGACTCGCTCCTTGAATCGCCTCGTCTATGCCAGAGAAATAATCCTCCATGGACATCGCATTCATGTCGGGAAGCACGTCGTCATGATAAAAAGGATCGTTCGCGAACTGTATAGAAACTACCGAGCCGCGCTCTTTGGATACATTAAAAAGATACTGCACGAATAGCTCATCTTTGCCACCTGAGATACCCGATATGACGACATAGAGCGTATCGGATGCATCGTTCTGAGCGAGATTGAACTGTGCCATAAAAAGAAGGGGATACCCGGAAGCGCGTCCCCTTACTGTACCACGTGACCGTCAGAGGTCGAATTCCCGCCCTTCACGAAGGCATCCCATTCGTCGCGGATGTAGGTGAGAGTGGTATTTGCGGGATCCTTGGTGTCGCGCACCAGGACGTAATCGCCTTCCATCTTCACGGCCACGCAGAAACGACTGGCGGGATTGTGCACCAACCACGACGACTTGCGAAAGCCGTCTTCATCGACAGTACCGGGAACAGCTGTAACAGAAGCATTCGTTTTCATCTCCGACTCCTAAAGTACAACAAGGTTCGCAGGATGCCTTCTTGTGATATTCATGCTGCCACAAAATAACCCATGTGACACAAGGAGATCGACGCAGCTCCAGGTGGACCCCTCTAGGGCGACCGGGTGGGGTTCGATTACTAGAACCTGTCTCAAAAATAACGTTTGAATAACAGCATGATGCAAACGAGCTTCACGAAAGCAAGGAAATTCTCAAGCAGATACGCATAGCGCGTCACGAGTACTACTCGCACCTCAAGACACAAACCATCTTTACTTTTATAAAAATGATGGGTGTATTCGTTATCCCCTCCCAAGGAGGTATGATATACGATATGACAAAGCCAATTCTGCTCACTCTCTGCATCGTGGCGATGATAGTCGTTATCGTTGGCGTTGACGTGCTGTTCTTTAGAAGTTCAGCTCACTCCTGGGAACGACTCATGGTGAACATAGGTATTGTACTCGTGTGTGCCGCATTTTACTTGAGGTTCTTAAGATAAACAGACGATGAGAAAGATTTCTGACGGCGTCGTGCATACTCTGCCTGCAGATTTGCGGAAAGCGCTCACCACTGATTCTAAAGCTCTAGATGCATGGGAGGACATTACACCGCTCGCCCGTAATGAATGGATCTGTTGGGCTATCTCAGTTAAAACACTCGGAAAAAGAAAAGAGCATATCGATAGGGTCATTTCGGAACTTAAGGAGGGGATGCGCCGACCCTGTTGCTGGATAGGGTGTATTCATCGCACTGATAAGCAAATCAGCCGTTCGGTACAAGGGATACTCAGTAAACAAGCTAGGAAAAGACGACCTCTATAGGACCTTGTATACGAGAA
>JAKBGA010000051.1:0-2751 GCA_021833245.1 bacterium
CAAAGCCACCTTGGCCTTGAATTGCGGGGCGTGGTTACGACGTATTTTGCTCATGATATTCTGCTCCTTATCTCGCTACTTTAGGGGCGAATATCCACTTAATCCAGTGTCCTAAAATTGGGGTCCACTTCTTATTGAAGGTATTAAAAGGCAAGTCCGTGGGGGATTTAAAGTGAAATTCAACCTGGACTAGGCGTAGCTTCGCAGTCCCTAACCGCAGAAGTCCTTTATCGACGCTTTGCCAACCACTTTTTTATCCAAGATACTCGTCATCGTGTCCTGAAAAATCGCCACGATGCTGCTCACGTTATAAGGCTCCAAG
Source organism: bacterium (assembly GCA_021833245.1). Classification (GTDB taxonomy): domain Bacteria; phylum Patescibacteriota; class Minisyncoccia; order Phycocordibacterales; family Phycocordibacteraceae; genus C7867-001. The sequence continues at coordinate 323 of JAKBGA010000051.1, forward strand.
TGCTGTATCAGAACAGCATCATGCATAGGGATAAGAATGCCAACATCCTCCTGCTTGCTTAGCGCCAGCAATGCAGACTTAAAGATAAATGAGCCGGTCCCCTGAACCACATGACTGACCACGCTTCTTCCCTCCTTTTTGCTAAGCTCCCCGGTGCGTCTCCTATTTAAATAATTACCGCATATGGTTGGAATCCGCCCCACCTCTTCAATCTCAAGATGTAATCTTGTTTTCCAGCCCTCGAACGCTACAAATTTAGAAAAGTACCTCATCGCCGCACATTCATCTCCACCGTAAAGCCTGACTGAATCGATAATCCTCTCGATCGACATACCATATGTATATGAAAGGAACCAAATCTTACCTAACTTCCTATGTTTGATATCCCCAAAAATTGCCTCAGACAAGTCGACGTACGCATCCGCCTTCCCATATATCTGCTTCATGTTATCGTCATCGGAGAGAGCCGCCATTATGCCCACTTCAAATTGATCATAATCTACATAAGACAGCCTGAGGCCATCATCGGCAATAAAAATATCCCTATACCTCTTTCCGATGTTCTGTACATTCGGATCTTTGTAGTACATCCGGGAAGTTGAAGTCGAATGAGTCTCCACAATCGGTCTAAGTGTTTCTGAGCTGTCGGCAATAGAACCAAGCACCCTAAAGCTTTTTCGAAGCTTTTGTAAACGCTTTAAATCCTCAGTATACCCACTGCCATCTGGCACACAATCCACGAGGAACTTAACCCCATAGCTATCGACATTGAAATCCAGCGAGCGTAATTTATCTTTTATGTCACCCTTCGACGGCATGGCGCACAAAACCCCATGTTTCTTTGAAAATTCCTTCAGTGTGCGGTAATAGTCCATCTTGATATTGTTTTTGTGCTCTTTTAGAAGAGGCTGTGAAACGCGCAGCCCTTTTGCCGCCACTTGTGACAATACATTGAATAGCGGCAGCTCCACATTATAAAACCTGAACCATTCACCAGCTAGGCGCGCCGCGCCGCGTATGTTATTTGTGTACTCGTCGAGCTTATGAGAAAACAGCATGTAGCTCTCTTCCTTAAAATCTACTCTTCGATAGTACATGTCTATATATCGGTCAAAATCTCCTTTATCACGATAAAGAGGCCTGATTGTCTCTGAAATATCCCACGGCTGCACGTCGCCAGGTATTGCCTTAGTACCAACAATAATCCTAGACAATAAAGTAATCTCAAGAACTCTTATCGGTAATCGCCCATGCTCCCTATAAAGCGCATTAGCTATCAACCAATAATCGTGAGTTACAATGAGGTCCTCGCAACAGACAACAGATTTTGAGTCCACCTCCGCAAATCTCCCATCGCCATAAATAAAATAACGATCGTTACCCTTACCTGAGAAATCCTTTTGATAAACCAAACATACAAACTTGTCATTAGTCATACGGAGAAATCTCATCAAATATTCGCGATACCGCCGTCTTGTTATAGTCTTTTATAAATATCGCCTTATTCCCGAGCCCCTTCGTAGTTTTTAATCTATCCACTGTCCCTATCAGACGAAAACCCACTCTCCCAAATATTGGCCTCAATATTTTATTGGATGCATTTCGAAGCGCGATCAGAAAAAACCTCTGGTGCTGGTAAGGCCACTCCTCTTTAAATTGAGATATAAACCCCTCAACGTCAGACTCATGCCCTATGGATGCTAAATAAATAAAACAAGCTGGCACTTCTGGCTTAAAGGGATCGCGAGCAATGATGTCCTTACAAAATATAATAAGATCAGCAGACACGTATCGCTTATAAGCCAAAAGCATCAACAGGTGGTAGTTTTGCCATCCATATATCGCGACATTAGAATCTTTTATATAATTACACACGGAGTCTATCTGACAATCTGACATATCCACATCCATCATTAACTTGCAAAACTGGTCTGTTGAAGCAGGCTGGGCTGATAGTTCCCCAATTATCACACTAGCCACGTCAGGCCCCAACAACGATCTTGCACTAAACACATCGCTACGAATCAGTGTCTTTAATCTACTTACACAGAACCTGAACGTTCTACTCTGTGTATTGCCGTTTGCCAGGTGCTCCATAAAAAACTGATACAAGATCGGGGCCGATCTAGCAATAACCTTCTTGCTTCGGGAGCGCCACATTGACTCAATGACAGGCAGCCGGTCATCTAGGCTTGGAAAATAGGCCTTGATATCGTTATCTGTACTTACCGAATTTAATATCGTTGTTTTCTTTGAATTGATACTCAGACCAAGTGCCCTAAGCTCTAATATCAAAGCATTTGGGTCTTCAGGCTTTCGTGTGGGTAAGGGGGTATTGGGCTTGCATCAGGCGCTCCCGCAGGCAAGTATGGTACCCCTATGCGTGACACTGAACTGTACCAAAAGCTCTTGGGATTTACGGCGCCGTG
>JAKBGA010000052.1:0-2504 GCA_021833245.1 bacterium
AATAGGTCGAACTCTCCTTTATTTCGTTCGTACGAAAAATCGTATGGCAATATCAAAAGACAAAAAACGCGAGATAGTTGCAAAACTTACAGATGCTTTTAATGAAGCATCTTCGGTTACGTTCGTCGGTTTCACGAAACTTACGGTTGCGGATGCCGCTCGAATGCGTAAAGAACTCTTGCAGGCAGGCGTGCGCTACTTTGTCGCGAAAAAGACGCTTATTCGTCGGGCCCTTGAAGGGCGCGGATATATCGGTGATATGCCGCCGCTTCCCGGTGAGGTTGCTATTGCATGGACCTCAGATGACGTAACGGCTCCAGCGCGCGGTATATACGAGCACAAAAAGAGGCTGAAGGGCGCTTTGTCGCTTCTCGGCGGAGTACTCGAGGGGGCATTTCTCGATGCGGGGAAGGTGACTGAAATTGCGACAATCCCGCCGATGCCTGTCTTGCGTGGCATGTTCGTGAATGTCATCAATAGTCCGATTCAAGGACTCGTTAGCGCATTAGACCAAATTACTAAAAAGAAGCAGTAAACTAGAATACATTTTATGGCAGATGAAATGAATAATACGGCATCGACTGCGGTTGAAGAAAAAGCAGTCGAGGTGCCGAGCAAGTTCAAGAAAATTGTGGAAGAAGTCGAAGCCATGACAGTGCTTGAGCTCTCCGAGCTCGTAAAGGTGCTTGAAAAAAAGTTCGGCGTAAGCGCAGCGGCTGTCGCAGTAGCAGGTCCCGCCTCTGCGGCAACGGAAGAGGAGGGGAAGTCAACAGTCGATATTGAGCTTACTGACGTTGGCGCAAGCAAGATCGGCGTCATTAAAGTGGTGAAGGAAGTCCTCGCTCTCGGACTCAAGGAAGCCAAGGACCTCGTCGATGCGGCACCTTCAATGTTAAAGACCGGTATGAAAAAAGAGGAGGCTGCCGAGTTCGCGAAAAAGCTTACGGACGCTGGGGCGAAAGTGACACTAAAGTAATCTCTGACTTTGTTTTTTTAAAACACGTCCTGTCTCGCGGCAGGACGTGTTTTGCATTTGGCGACCAAAACGTCTACACTAGGCTCCACCTATGGAGCTACTCGCGAAGATTTTCGGTTCAGGCGCACGACTCAAGATATTGCGACTCTTTATGTTTAATAAAGACACCGCCTTCACTCTTGCCGAGATAGCCGAACGGACGAAAATATCGAAAGAGGTCGTACGCCGCGAATTTACTGATCTCCTTGCTTCTGGTTTGATACGTAAAAAAAGAGTACGAACCTCCACCCAATACCAAATAAATTCGCAGTATGAACATCTTGACGCATTTAATGCGTTCATCCGCGAAACGACAAGTGTGCGTCCGAAGGATATAACTAAGGCGCTCAAGCGCGCAGGAACATTACGACTAGTTGCTCTCTCAGGGCTTTTTACAGGTGTTATTGAGGCACAGATCGATCTTCTTATCGTTGGCGATCATCTCGAGGAGCGTGTGCTTGCGGGTGCTGTCCGTTCTCTTGAGGCGGAATTGGGACGAGAAATTCGCTACGCTTCTTTTGCAACGCCGGATTTCCGCTATCGCCGTGGCATCTATGACCGTCTTCTCCGGGATGTTTTTGACTATCCACACCGTCTCCTTGTTGATAAAATTGGCATTTGAAAATGTTATACTCTGTCATAGAAGCTCGCAGGTAAAGTGCGAGTCATTAATCATATAAACAAAGCATTATTTATTATGTTTTTCACAACATGGGCACAAGCAGTTAGCCAGTCTTTCCAGAACCTTTTCTACGGTCTGGTAGCATTCATCCCTAATTTAGTTGTAGCGATCGTTATTCTTATCGTTGGCTGGCTTATCGGTATCGGTCTTGGCCGCGTGGTCGCGCAGATTATCAATGCGTTGCGTGTTGACCAAGCACTTAAATCGACCGGTATCGAGCGAGTACTGTCTCGCGCGGGTTTCGAGCTTTCCTCTGGTAAATTTCTTGGAGCTCTTATTAAGTGGTTCTTCATCATTGTATTTCTTGTCGCGTCGCTTGACGTACTTCACTTAACGACCGTCAATCTATTCCTCACTGACGTTGTTCTCGGATATCTCCCTCAAGTGATCGTTGCGGTCTTGATCTTACTTGTTTCGGCAGTGATTGCGGAGGCAGCGGAACGTATTGTTACAGGTTCGGCAAAAGCGGCATCTTTGCACGCGGCTGGGTTCCTTGGCAAGGTAGCACGTTATGCAATATGGATATTCGCTCTCCTTGCAGCGCTTGCACAACTTAATGTAGCAACCGCGTTTGTAGAGACCCTATTCCAGGGCATTGTTATTGCTATATCACTCGCAGTTGGCCTCGCCTTTGGTCTCGGTGGCCAGACGGCAGCCGCGCGCTATCTCGAGCGTCTCCACTCAGAGATTAAGAATTAAGGATTCTTCCCGGTTATAAAGAAAACCCTCTATAAAGAGGGTTTTCTTTATTTCTATAGAGGATTAGTTCTCGTCAAAAATATGGCATGATTCATACCATTAATAATT
>JAKBGA010000013.1:0-11954 GCA_021833245.1 bacterium
TTCAATGAATCTATTTATTCTATAGTGCGCACAATATACCTTTTGCGCAGAATGTCTACGCCTTAACTCCTTTAAACTTAATAAGAAGTGTATTGATAAGCCATTGCCATCCTTGGGAGGAAATATGTAAGAGATATGCAATATTCGCCTGCCCTGTAGGCGAGCTTATAATTGCTTCAATTGAGATGCCAAAATACGAGAGAGCAAGAAAAAATACAAATATCCAGAATATAAGCTTGAACATAAGGTAAATTTAAGAGTAAGAAGTATTATATAACAAACAGGGACTATTTTATCTTGGTAAACCGAGATACTTGTTTATTTCTTCTCGTCCCCGAGCATATCAATAGCTTTTTTTATACGCGTAATTGTCTCTTTAGGCCCAAGAATTGAGATAAGAGTAAAAGGGTCAGGGGAACGTTCTTTCCCTGAAAGACTGTAACGTAGAGGCCAAAGCATTGCTCCCCTTCCGCCCTTTCTTTTTGTTTCCGCAATTGTAGCGAGCGGCATGAGGACGTCTTTTACTGTTTCGGCGGAAATATTTTCGGGAAGAGATTTTATAGGACCAAGAAGTTCTTCGAGAGCAGCTTTGGTTGTTCCGGGATGATCATTAAGTTCTTTTGCGATAAGCAGATTCATCTCAAGAACTGGCTCAATAAATAAACAAGAAAGTTCACTCGAGACTAGCTCACGAGCTTCATTGAACGTATGAGCGCGTTCTTTAAGGAGAAAGGTGGATTTCTGGAGCCTCACGATATCAGTGGCGCTTGAGTATTGAGCATCTACGCGTGCAATGAAATCAGTATCGGAAAGTTTGCGCATCCAATGTTGATTTACCGAAAGAAGTTTTACCTCGTCAAAAATTGCAGCACTCTTATGTACACGCGTGAGGTCAAAGGAATCGATAAGCGCATCTCGATCAAGGTATTCGCGCTCATCACCCGGGTTCCATCCAAGGAAGGCGAGGTAATTCAACATCGCCTCAGGTAACACCCCCAGATCGCGGTACTCCGTAATTGCCTTTGCGCCCTTACGTTTTGAAAGTTTTGTACGATCTTTGCCGAGGATGAGCGGTAGGTGGGCATAAGTAGGTTGCGTGAAGCCAAGCGCGCGCTGGATGAGTATTTGCCGCGGAGTGTTCGAGATATGGTCTTCACCACGAATAACATGTGTAACATTTTCGTCCATATCGTCGACCACGACGGCAAAATGGAAGACGGGCTCGTCGATAGAGCGTGCGATAACAAAATCGCCAAGGTCACTCACGTCCATCGTAATTTTCCCATGAATGACGTCGGTGAAAGAAACAGTACCTTGGGGATTTCTAAAACGTATGACCTCTTCCCTATCGCCTTGATTTTCCGGCGTCTCTTTAGAGACATATGCGGCGCCTGCGGAAATAAGCTTCTCAAGAAGTTCACGATGTCGTGTCCGGTGTTCACTTTGGCGATATCGGTTATCCGTTTTAAGATCGAGCCAGGTAAGCGCCTCGATAATATTTGCCTCGAATTCGGGCTTTGAACGTGCGATATCAGTATCCTCTATACGCAGAATGAATGAACCGCCAGAGTGTTTTGCGAAAAGATAGGCAAATACGGCTGTTCTATAGTTTCCAGCATGCAGAAGACCAGTCGGCGAGGGCGCAAAACGAGTAACAACATTACTCATAGCTCATGCGAAAGTGCGACTCCGAGTATCTCACTGGCGAGTGTACGCGCAGCATTCGTGTCTGCAAATCCTGAGGCCCCGAGCACCATGCGCTTACTGAGTTCTGGATCATTGATGATACGGCGTATTTCCGAAACTAAAAGATGCGGCGTAAGATTTTCATCCTCGATAACAATAGCGGCACCCGTCTCGGCGTAGGTATAAGCGTTTGTGCGCTGATCATGACTTACTGACTCAGAAATAGGGATTATAATTGCCGGTCTTTTCCAGAGGCTAATTTCGGTAATAGAATTTGCACCTGCACGCGAGACTATGAGATCTGCAATACCCGCCGCACGTTGTAATGACACTTCGGAAAGGTAATCGACCGGATGATAACGGGAAGCGTGTGATTCTTTTGCGAGTTCGACCCGTGCAACCGCCTCAACATTCTTTATATTCGCCTGCCCTGTTTGATGTATGATATTAGCAAAAGAGACAAGATCAGGAAGCGCCGATAGCACGGCCTCGTTTATCCGCGCTGCGCCCTGAGAACCGCCAAGAATGAGGATAGTCGGTATTTGTGGTTCAAGATTGAGATATTGGCGCGCTCCTTCGGTTTCGACACGGGTGAGTGCCTTACGGATTGGAATGCCGGTACGCGCTATTTTTGAGCGCACCTTTTCAGGGAAAAATTTTTCTGCGCTTTCGAAGGAAATGGCTATCTTTACCGCAAATTTCGCGGCAAACAGATTCGCACGTCCTGGCTTTGCGTCCGACTCATGAATAATAATGGGAATACGCAAGATGCGTGCGGCAAGCACAGTTGGGACACTGCCATAACCTCCCTTACTTACTACCACATCCGGATAAAGTCGGAAAAGTATTATGAGCGCGGACAGTGTTCCGGCGAGGGTGAGGAAAAAATCAGTAAAGTTCTTAATCGAGGCGTAGCGGCGTATTTTTCCTGCCGGTATGCGTATATAGGTTATACCATTTTCAAAAAGTGCTTTTTGGTCGAATGGATTCGGCGCGAGGTAATAAAGTTTCGGTGCAATGAGACGTTTCTCGCGAACCAAATCGTTCATTGCTTCAGCGATGGCAATAATCGGATAAAAATGTCCCCCGCTCCCCGCACTGGTAAACACAATCTTCATATACGCATAGTATACCGTGTTTCCCTACGTCGTGCGGTTTGCAGCGATATTGAGGATAAAGCCACACATAAAAAGGACGGCAACGAGCGCGGTTCCCCCCTGGGAAACGAATGGCAGAGGAAGACCGGTTAGCGGAATGATGCCAAGCATTGCGCCAATATTGATAAACGCTTGGAGCATGATAATAGAGGAAAATCCGAGTGCGACAAGTCCTCCAAAAAGATCATGCGAATTCCCTGCAATCACGATGCCTCGTGCCGAAAGTGCAACGAAAAGTACGAGAAGAATCGCAGCACCCAAAAAGCCGGTCTCTTCGGCGAAAACGGCGAAAACGGAATCACCGTCAGGTTCAGGCAAATAGTTAAATTTCTCTGCACCTTGGCCAAACCCCTCTCCAAGAAGGCCACCCGAACCAACCGCAATCAAGGATTGTTGTATTTGATAGCCACTACTCAAAGAATTTGCCGACGGATCAATGAATGTTTTAATTCGCTGAAGCACATACGGCCGCACAAGAATAACGGCACCAAGCACACAAATGGCAAAGAGCGTAAGAATTCCAAAATCACGCAAGGGCGCTCCCGCTGCAAAATACATTATCGCAGATGTTGTGATGATCAGAATTGTTGTCGATGTATTCGGCTGTGCAAGCAAAAGGAACGTTGGTATGCCAAGGATAGCGATGAACGGCAACAATCCTTCCCGTACATTCGTGAGTTGCCGTGCGCGTGGCGCAAGCCACCAGGCGAGCGCTAGGACGAGACCGATCTTTAGGAATTCAGCCGGCTGCACAGTCGTGAAGCGGAGGTTTATCCAGCGCGTTGCTCCGCCCGCATGAAATCCTATCCCTGGCACGAAAACGAGCGCGGAAAAGAGCACAGTCAGAATATACAAGATTGGCGTACGGCGCTTTATCCACGCAAGCGAAACAGCGCGTGCGAGTATAAATGCCAAAATTCCGAACCCTAATCCGAAACCCGCCTGCAAAAGAATAGTCCGGGAGACCGAACTATTTGCACGCGCGAGAAGACCAAGCGACGCTGAAGAAAAGATCGCGAAACCAGCAAGTGAGATGAGAAGCACAAGCATAACGAACACGCGATCGCCAGAGACAAATCTCATATTTATTTCAGAAGCGCTATGGTCATACCGACAATAGCGCAGATGATAGAGATGATCCAATATCGCATCGTGACTTTATATGCTGGCCAACCAATGGCCTCAAGGTGATGATGAAGAGGCGCTATACGAAATACTTTTTTACCATAAAGTTTTTTCGAAGTTACTTGAATAATGTTCGATAGGACGGTAATGACAAGTGGAAACGCGATAATGGGTAACGCGGCAACACCATAGCCGTTCCCTGGAGTGTCAGTCATGAAGGCAATGACAGCGAGCGTCATAGTAAGACCCATAGTTCCGGTTTCCGTCATCCAAAAACGTGCTGGCGGTATATTGAACCAGAGGAAAGCGAGTATTGCGCCCGTGAGCGTACCGGAAAAAGCCGCAAGATCGATTTGGTGTTGAAAGTATGCGATACCCGCATATGCCATGAATGTAGTACTGAACACTCCGCCGGCGAGACCGTCAATACCATCAATGACTCCTCCCGCGTAAAGACCGAGCGTAACGAGGACAAAAAGCGGAATTATAAATGCACCAAGTGTCAAGGTACCATCTCCTGGTATGCCGATTGCCGTAACACCTAATTTTGCGTAGAACCACCAGCCTATAAAGAGCGAAATCAACGTAACAAAGAGAAGCCGGGTTCGTAGCCGTACCCCCCGTTCGCCGGAAGGTTGGACATCAAACAGATCATTGAAGAATCCCATTAGCGATCCGGAAAGTAGAGCGAAGAGCGGAATCCATGTCTGGCTACGGCTTAAGAAATCAAGTTTTTCGATCAGCGGAGTACGGACGAATTGCGCAAGTATCCAAAGTCCGACGGTAACAAACGTGACGCTTACCCAAATGAGAATACCGCCCATACGCGGAGTTTTCGTTTCAGTACCTGCATGGATAGTCGTACGCAGTTTTTCGAATTCGACAGCCGGTTTACCATCAAGTGCTATTTTCCCGGTAACCTTTTTCCATACGTGATACTTGAACAGGTAATGAACCAGTAGTGGAGCAAAGAAAATTCCAACCGCAAATGAAGCCGTTGCAGGGACAAAGACCTTTATAATGTTTAAGGCAATCATAAGGACGGCATACCCGCGAAGTGTGCGAGAGTTGCATCGACGAGCGCCATACCATCAGTAAAGCGGGCCTTTAGCGAGGAGCCGAGAACGACAATAGCGATTGGGTGTCCAATACCGACATCAAAGACGAGAGCCAGGTTCCCTCCCGCAAGGTCGGTATAACCAGTTTTCGAAAGCAGAAGGTGGGGTATGGCGTTAACTTCAGGATCGGTGTTTTTCACTTTGAAAAAGACTCCGTCTGTTGAGGTTGCTTGCGCAAATCCGTGGGTTGTCGCCGCTGCAACCGTCGGTGCTTCAGCGACAAATGCGCCGGCAAGACGGGCGAGATCTATCGCAGAACCATAGCCACCTGAGACAGCCGTATTCATATCAAGGCCATTGCCGTCGACCGCATAAGTCTGCGTGAGGTCAAGTGCCGTGGCAACTCCCGCGAGAGTTTCATGTAGAGTACGATTTTCCTGTGCAGCAGTTGCTTCGGCGATTGCCGCAGCACCGTCATTTAAAGAAGCTGTCAGTGTAATGCGCGCGAGACTGGAAAGCGCAAATGTTTGTCCTGCGTGGAAAGCGTGTGGTTCGCTCAGATGAGTAACATTAGCAGGGATTGTAATCGGTGTATTTGGAGAAAATTCAGAAAATGCCGCATACATTGTAAGAAGTTTTGTGAGTGAAGCCAGAGGGAGTTGCGCATATGCATTTTTTGCATATAGAACCTTCTTTGTTGCCAGATCATAGACAACGGCTGCTTTTGCCTCTATCGGGACTCGGGAAAATGCATTCAGTGCGATCGGAGTTGCAATTGTGATTGGGGCCGTTTGAGGTTTTTTTGTTATCTGGGTCAACGGTATAAAAATGAAGAGGGTAAGGATTCCGGAAGCAAAAAGGATTCCGATACCAATCTCACGCATGGTACGAGTGCGCTGGGTAAGTTTTTGGAGTTCGACAGAATCCATAGGATTTACACGGAAGAATCTAGCACTTCTTTTTTTGCGGCAATTCGCAATTCGGTGGCGCGCGGAAGATCCTCGATTCGTGTGATACCGAGGTGCGCAAGTGTTTCAGTGGTTATGCTGTAGCATATGCGGCGTTTATCTTGCGCGTCTTCCCTTCCCTCAATAAGACCACGCATAAGTAACGTACGGAGAGAAGCAGAAGAGTTAACCCCACGCATCCAATCGATCTCACCGCGTGTAGCACCTCCTTGATACGCAATAACCGCAAGTGTCTCAAGACTTGCTTTGCCAAGATCATGGACAAACTCGTTTTCCCGAAGCTTCCCGATAAAGGGAGCTGCCTCAGGTACAGTTCGTAGCTCAACTTCCGTGGCGGTTTCAATAAGAACGACCCCGCTTCCCTCAAGAAGAGTAGCGAGTGCTTTAAGTGCTACACTGAGCTCCGTATCCGTAAAATCAAGCAATGCGGTAAGCTGTTTCCTCGAAAGTGGTTCGCCAGAAGTGAAAAGTAGCGCATGAATGGTGGCTGAAGGGGTAAGCATAGTTTCTATCATAATCGTGTTACCCCGCCTCGGCAACGTATTTCCATAGGACGCGTTATATGGGTGCGTAACATAGACCGGTTTATCCGTATTTTGGGACTGAGGAGGCGGCAGTATGACTGATACGAATATCACCGTGGGTATCAAATTGCTCTGCCGCGACAGCCCCTTGTTTTACAAGTTCAAGAAGCGCAAGAAAAGAAACGATAATTTCCACTCTCATCTTCGCGTTACCAGCAAATTCTTTAAAGGAGAGTGAGAGCGATTTCTGAACGCGTTTCGCGAGCTGATCCATCATTTCCTCGATAGTGATGAGCGGCTTCACACGCGCTTTCGGCAATTCCTCAATTACTTTTTCGCGCGTAGAGAGCATCCGTGCGAATATCTCGGCGAGCGCGTTTGCCGAGAGATCTCTGGAGGGCGTGAAAACAATCTTTGGAGCTCTCCAACCCGCTCGTACCATAACGGTTTTCCCATATATGCGTGAGAGCTCGCGTGCCGCTTCGCGTATCTTCTCGTATGCTGCAAGCCGATTTTTTAAATCTTCGACATCCGCATTTTCCTCTTCAGTGAGCATAAGATCAGGAATAAGAGATTTTGATTTTATGAGTAGTAGTGTTGCAGCAATCTGGATGAAATCCGCGGTTTCTTCGACCGGGAATGTCGCTTGCTCACGTATATGTTGAATGAAGTCTTCAGTAATACTCGCAAGCGCAAGATCGTTTACCAAAAGTTTCCGCGACTCAATAAGATCAAGCAACATATCAAAAGGACCTTCGTAAGATCCGGTTTTGACTAAAAATCCTGTTTTCGCGGTTACGGTCTCCATTGCTCAATAAAACGCACCAGGAGCCGTACGGGCGTCCCGGCGGCTCCTTTGGCAAGCTCGTCACCTGGCGCGGCGGTCATGCGCGGCGCGATGTCTATATGGGCCCACGGGCAATCGAGTTCTTTAGCAAATTGCCAAAGAAATATACCGCCTTCAATTGCGCCACCGTAACGTCCGGTTGTGCCGCTTGCTACATTTGCCAGGTCAGCGAATGTGCCTTTAACCATGGATTCGTATTCATCCCAGAGCGGAAGCCGCCAAATATAATCTCCAGATACCTCACCATCGTGTAGTATCTTCTCCGCAAGAGAATCATTGCGTGTCATGAGCGCGCTTGCATGAAGACCGAGTGCAGAAAGCGCCGCGCCGGTCAATGTTGCGACATCAATTACGACAGATGGTTTAAAACGCTTCGCGTAAGTAAGCGCATCCGCAAGGATGAGTCTGCCTTCGGCGTCTGTATTCAGCACCTCGATGGTTTTTTTTGAGAGAGACTTCAAAATGTCGCCGGGACGATATGCGTTATTGCCAGGCATGTTTTCTACCGCAGGTATGAGACCGATGACTGACTTTTTGAGTTTTAAACGTGCCGCAAGGGCGACGGCATGAATAACTGAAGCAGCTCCCGACATATCCATGTGCATCTCGTAAATGCCAGATGATGATTTCAGGTTAAGACCTCCACTGTCGAAAGTAACGCCCTTGCCCGCGAATACTATGGGAGCGTCTTCCCCACCACGGTATTCAAGAATCGTAAACGTGGGTGAAAGAGTGGAACCCCTTGCGACGCCAAGAATAGCACCCATACCGAGTCTGCGCATTTCTTTTTCACCCAATAGGGTTACTTTGACCGGCAAACCCTTCACTGCATCTCTAGCCGCCCTTGCAAGTACTGCCGGCGTCATAGTGCCTCCAGGAGTATTGGAAAGTACACGACAATCGTTGACAGCCTTCCCTATCTCCTGCCCTTTCTGTATGTATTTCTTAAGGGTCAAGGAAAGACGATCGTACAAAAGTATTTCCTCAACGAGGTGCCAACCTTCTTTAGGTTTCGTTTTTAAAAAATTGAATTCAAAATTCGCCATCTCAAAATTTTCTGCGACAATTTGCGCAAGATTCTCCTGATTTTCTGCAGGAGCTAGGGGTTCAATAAGATGGTTGAGTTGAATCGCGATTTTTTTTACTCGATTCGTTTTTGCGACTTGAATAATCGAACGACATAGAAGTATGAACTTTCTTCGATTCATGTCTGCATACTTTCCTACACCGAACTCAAGTGTATTTATTCCGTTCTCTCGCACAAGACGCCGGACATTCTTCGATTCCTCAACGATACGTATACGTGTATATGTCTCTGATACGTTTTCCGTGCCCATTTCCTTGAAAGTGATTTTCATCGTGCTATTTCTTTTTTTCGATTTTGAGGCCTAGCTCCTTGAGTTGTTTGTCGGTGAGTGATTTCGGCGCTTTCATAACTGAAGTTTGGCCGCCGCGTGTCATTGGAAACGCCTGAACCTCGCGAAGCATCGTCTCTCCCGTAATATTCATGACAGTACGCTCAATGCCAAGAGCGATTCCTCCGTGTGGGGGCGTACCGTAACGGAATGCCTTGAGCATATGTCCGACGCGTTCCGTAAGTTCCTCCGTCGAGAAACCCAAAATTTTGTAAACTCCTTCCAGAATCTCCGGCTTATGTGCACGTATGGAACCTCCACCAGTTTCAAAACCATTACATACAAGATCATATTGCGTTGTGCGTATGTCACCAATATGTTCCCCGCGCAAGAGCCAATCAAGGTGTTCGGGAATCGGCATTGAAAACGGATTGTGGGTAAAAGTCCATTTACCCGTATCATCCTTTTCAAAGAAAGGAAAATCCACGACCCACGCATAAGCAAGAATCCCCTTCTCTTTTTCCTCCGGAGTACGCAGATCGAATTTGTCTGCGCCGTATTTTTTAATCGCATCTTGATATGAAATGCGTGGAAACGGCTTTTCTTTAATAGAATGTCCCATGGATTCAATGACTGTTGTCACCAGATCTTCAACAATCATCATTACCTCATCTCTTGTACTGAATGACATCTCAATGTCGAGCTGTGTATGTTCAAAACCACGGTCGGCGCGCAGATCTTCGTCACGTATGGCACGCGCAATTTGAAAATAGCGTTCGAAGCCGGCAGTCATGAGAAGCTGTTTGTATTGCTGGGGCGACTGCGGGAGTGCATAGAATTTCCCCGGATGGAGACGAGATGGGACAACAAAATCACGAGATCCCTCAGGAGTCGATTCAGTTAATAGCGGTGTTTCGATTTCAATGAAATCCTTCGAAAATAAGTATTCCCTGCAGCGTCGAATAAATTCGCTGCGAACCTGCATATTCTTTCGCATTCGTTTTGAACGGAGATCGAGATAACGATATTCAGCACGAACAGATTCATCAATGCCATGCGTATCTTCTAAAATATCGAACGGCATGGCATCCGATGTATTCAAAATTTCCATGACGTGTATCTCAAGTTCTATGTTGCCATTCTGGCAATCAACTTGTATATTTTTCTCCGGCCGTCTATTTACGGTCCCCTCGACGCGAACAACGTATTCATTTCGAGTATTTTTCGCAACTTCCATTGCCACACTCTCCGGAAGGACGATACCCTGTACGAAACCACTTCGATCGCGAAAGTCAAAAAAGACCATTTTCCCTTGATCGCGACGGATATTCACCCAGCCAGATATACAAACCTTTTTACCGATATTCACCCCAAGGTCACGTATGAGTGTACGTTGCATAATGCGTATACGATAACATAAAAACGGCCGGAACACGTTATGTTCCGGCCCGAGGCTTACTTGTGTGGCAATGTCTTTTTGAGGTATGCGAGGAAATTCCCTCCGCATATCTTGCTAACTTTTCCCCCGTCGTGAAAGGCTTCCTGAAGCCATTTTTCTACCACCATGAAAAAATGACTGCCTTCCGTGACGATTTCCTGGTGTACATCCGGAAAGTATTCTCCGAATATTCCCTCGGGTTTCATTTGCGTCATACGAGCAAAATGTTCTCTCGCCTGTGTCATCGGCATGTTGCGTTGAATGCAACCAGATCCAATTCCGACATGGTCGATCCCGGCATTTGTCACGGCACCAATAACGTGGCGAATGAATCTTTTGCGGAAATTTGACGAATCCGTCACCGGGCATATGGAAAAAGTCATGAGCGGTATACCTATATACCCATCCAAGGCACATATCATCCCGATGATGTCACTCGATATGTTCCGCGGATGCTCATACACCGTACGAATGCCGGAGTGACTCGCGATTGGTTTTACAGGAAGCTTTTCGCGGCAAATGAACTTCAGCGCATCCATTGCTGTTTGACGTGAAGCACGGGATATGTCGAGTGAAATTCCATGGTCCGCAAACAAAGTGATTAGATTTCTTCCTTCCGCAGTAAGAGGACCGTTTGCCTCAAATCCGCTTCCATATTCGGTTTGGCCTTTGTATGCGAGCGCCATGAACTTAACTCCCATATCTGCGAACTTCCGCACATCAGAGCAGCGCCTCAGTTTCTTTGGTGCATGCTGCATACCGAAGACGACTCCCATATGTCCCATATTTACGGGAATGTCACTTTTCCGGCGAACATGGATTACGTTCGCATTAGCCAGTGCTATTTTTTTGAATCTCACATGTTCTCGGAGAGCTTCATTCCGATCTTCCACCAAAGGAGACACACTCGTCAAATGAACAACCGAAATATTCGGTTGTTTTAAGGCCGTTATTTTCGGATCTTTCCCCGGACCATCGAGAAATCCAAGAGAGTCAGCATATTGCTTCCGCACGGTCATACCTCCTATTTAAAGGAACAAATTCCCTACACGAGGGCCATGTTATATTTTATAAGAATAAATTGAAAAGTCAATACACCCCGATAGCGCGGCGCACTTTTTCCATTTTTACTTCGCTTATTGTGCGAGCCTCCTGTCGCCCTCTCGTAAGTACGTCATCGATAATGCTTGAGTCATCCTTGAGTAATGCATAGGCAGCGCGTAACGGTGCAAGGTAACGATCGAGGTCTTCTATTAAAAATTCCTTAAGCGCTTTGTAATTGCCGCGATGTGCATCATAAAGCGGTAGCAGTTCCGTATCAGTTCTGACGAGTCGATGCATTCGATACACATTTTCAGGTCGTTCACCTGAGGAATCGGTCACGATGCTCATGACTTGTTTCGCAAGTTCATCGCGTGAAGCGAAAATCGGAATAGTGTTTCCATGACTCTTACTCATCTTCTGGCCATCGGTGCCGGGGACAGTTGCGACCTCAGGCATAATATATGCCTCTGGAAGACTGAAAACATCTGTTTTGAAAATTCTATTGAATTTTTCCGCTACATCGCGTGCTATTTCAACATGTTGCTTTTGATCGGCTCCTACGGGCACGATTGCCGTGTCATAAAGGAGAATGTCCGCCGCCATTAGCAGCGGATAATTGAAGGTACCGACGCTGATTTCTTTATTTTTCGCCTCCGCATCCTTATATGCGTGCGCGCGCATAAGATAAGGCATCGTAGTTATAGTGTCAAAAATCCAACACAGCTCAGTGTGTGCCGGCACGTCTGATTGTT